>JAFGNC010000527.1 GCA_016927175.1 Gammaproteobacteria bacterium
GCTTGTCCAGAAACCAGACGAAGAGCTGCGCCTGGTACGCGCCGAGCCGCGCGAGCTTCTCGAGCTGCTCCGGCCGGTCCTGGTGGTGCGACAGACCGTGATGGCCCTCGGTGATGCCGATCTCCGGATACGTGCGGAAGTTCAGCTCGCGGCCGAGCATGAACGTGACGACCCGGGTCAGGTCGGCCTGAAACGCGAGCCACTGCAGCTCGAACAGCAGCTTGACGTGCTCGTCGAAACGCTCGGGAATGCCGCGCGGCCGCTCGAGCTTAGGCGGACCGGTATCGGCGCCGACGCGCCCAACCGCCTCGATCCTGCGCTCGACCTCCCGCACGGCCGACAGGTAATCGTCGACCTGCCGCCGGTCTGCCGGTCCCAGCTCCCGCGCGAGGCGCGCGAAGTCCTCACCGACCGAATCGAGGATGCTGCGGTTCTGCCGCGCGAGCGCGATGCGCTGTTCGGCCGTGCCGCCGTTGCCGAACAGCCGCTCGAAGACGAGGCGCGGGTTGTTCTCGGTCGGCAGCGGCGCCGTCGGCGAACGCCATGCGAGAGTGTTCAGGTACACGCAGCTGTAGCTGTTCTCGCACTGGCCGGACAGAAAATTCAGGTCCGTGCCGAGCTCGAGCGAGGGCAGGGCGGTGTCGCGGCCGAGCGCCTGCGCCGCGATCTGGTCCGCGGATATGCCGTTCTCGACGTCCGCACCCTCGGTGCGCTTGCAGTGCGCGCCCGTCAGCCACGAGCTCGTCGCGCGCGTATGGTCGCCGTTCGCGCCGTCGTCGTGCGCGTCGGCCTGATGATGCGCGAGGCCGCTGACGACGGTCAGGCGGTCACGGTACGGCGCGAGCGGAGTCAGGATCGGAGACATCGTGAAGTTCTCGCCGATGTCTTTCGGCGTCCAGTAGTTGATGCCGGAAAAGTTCATCGCGACGCCGTTCGGCAGATAGATGAACCCGAGCCGCTTCGGCGCGGGCTTCGTCTGCGACAGGGCGGGGACCATGGCGTCGAGCAGGGGCAGGCCGACGGCCGCGGCGGCGCCGCGCAGGAACGTGCGCCGCGGTAACGAGCGCTTCGTGATCAGTCTCATCCGGATTCCTCTGCGGCGGTGCGCCGCATCCTGAACGCCGGGCTGTCGACGACGCCGAGGACGAAAGCCGAAAAGCGGTCGTCCTGCCGTCCTGCTTCCCGCACGATTCGTCTTACGGTCGGCAGGTCGTAGTGCTCGATGCCGCGCCCGAGCGCGTAAGTCATCAGCTTCTCCGTCATCGTCTGCAGGAACAGGTCCGAGGACAACAATGCGCGGCGCAGGCCGTCGATACCTTCGAACGGCGTGCCGTCCGGCAGCTCGCCGCTCGCGTCGATCGGCTCGCCCGCGTCGCCGACCGTCCGCCACCGGCCGATCGCG
The DNA here is from genome assembly GCA_016927175.1 of Gammaproteobacteria bacterium. Lineage (GTDB taxonomy): Bacteria > Pseudomonadota > Gammaproteobacteria > Steroidobacterales > Rariloculaceae > ZC4RG20. The sequence continues at coordinate 1,403 of JAFGNC010000527.1, forward strand.
TCGAAGTTCTCCAGCGCGAAGCCGAGCGGATCCATCAGCGCGTGGCACGCGGCGCAGTTCGGGTTCGAGCGATGTGCGGCCAGGCGCTCGCGCATCGACAACGGCGTGCCGGCGCCGTCCGTCGCGACCAGGCCGGGGACGTCGGGCGGCGGCGCGGGCGGCGGCGTGCCGAGAAGGTTCTCGAGTATCCATTTACCGCGCACGACCGGCGACGTGCGGTCCGGATAGGACGTCACGGCGAGGATGCTGCCGTGACCCAGCAGGCCGCGCCGCGGGTCATCCGCGGCGAGCTGCACGCGGCGGAAGCGCGCTCCCTTGATGCCCGGTACGCCGTAATGTTTCGCGAGGCGCTCGTTCAGGAAGGTGTAGTCGGCGCGCAGCAGGTCGAGCGCGCTGCGGTCCTCGCGCACGATGCTGCCGAAAAACAGCTCCGTCTCGCGGCGCAGCGCCTGACGCAGGGTGTCGTCGAAATCCGGGAAGTAGCTCTGCACCGGAACCGTCGCGTCGAGGTTGCGCAGGAACAGCCACTGCCCTGCGAAGTTCTCGACGAAAGCGCCGGCTTTCGGATCGGCCAGCATCCGCCGGACCTGCGCTTCGATCTCCCCGTCGTCGTCGAGCCGCCCGTCGACGGCCGCGGCGAGCAGCTCGTCGTCCGGGATGCTGCTCCACAGGAAGAACGACAGCCGCGACGCGAGCTCGACGGGAGTGATCTGGTACGGCGTGCCCGGCGGCAGGCCTTCCGGGTCGCGCTCGACGCGGAACAAAAACTCCGGCGACACGAGCAGGCGTTTCAGCGCGAGCGCTATGCCGGCGTCGAAGCCGCCCTCGTCGCGGCCCTGCGCGTAGAAATCGAGCAGCGCCGCGACGTCGTGATCGGTGACCGGCCGCCGGTAGGCGCGGCGCGCCAGCCTCGTCAGGATCGTCTCGGCGCAGGCGTCGCCGGCGGCCCTGCCGTCGCCGCTCTGCGGCCGGCAGACGAAGATGCGCTCGCGGCTCGGCGACGACGACGCACGGCCGCGCCACGCATCGCCGGGCAACGCACCGGGCAACGCACGGCCGGGCGACGTATCGCCGGGTGACGCATCGCCGGAGGCGCCGCCGCGCGCGCCGCGATCGGGCGCGCCGCCCGGAGCCGCCAGGGCTTCGGCGTGAATTCGATACGGCCCGCTGATCTCGATGCTTCTGAGATACGCGCCGGTGCGCGTTTCCGGGATGTTGACGCCTGCCGGGTAGGGCCGCAGGAACGGCAGCCGCGCCGTCTCGTCGAGCGCCGCCGTCTTCGCCAGGAACGTGACGGTCACGTCTCTCTTGCCTGCGCGAACCGGCACGCGCACGTTCCAGTCCTCGTCCGCGCGGTTCCGCGCGGCCCGCTCCTGACGGCTGATCCTGAACGGCGACCTGATCTGGCTGATCGCGGAGTCGGCGAGACCGCTGCCGGCTCCGTCGCCGGACGCGCGCGGCACCCCGGGCAGCGTGAACAGCGCGACGCGCTCGCCGTCGATCGCGATCTCCAGCTGCTGCGGCTCGGCGTAGAGCGGCAGGCTTTCGTTCAGATCGCGGGCCAGCTCCGCCGCGATCACGTACTCGCCGTCCGCCGCAAAGTGGTAAGCGATCTTCGTGCCGCCGCGTGTGCCGAAAGGCATGCCCGGCAGCCGGCGCTCCTGCGAGCGGTCGTCCGGGATCCGGAAATAGTCGATGTTCTCGACCGGCGCGGGCAGACCGAC
>JAFGNC010000001.1 GCA_016927175.1 Gammaproteobacteria bacterium
CGACCGTGCCGAGGTGCGCGAGCCCGAGGCGTTCCTGCGCCGCACTGTCACCCGCCTCTGCCTCGACCAACTCAAGTCGGCGCGCCGGCAGCGCGAGACCTATGTCGGCCCCTGGCTGCCGGAACCCGTCGTGGAAGAGACCGATGACGAAGACGTCACGTTACCGCTGATGCTTGCGCTGGAACGGCTTTCTCCACTTGAGCGCGCGGCTTTCCTGCTGCACGACGTGTTCGGGCTCGACTTCGACGAGGTCGCAGCAACCATCCAGCGTGAGCCCGCCGCCTGCCGACAGCTCGCCGCGCGTGCGCGCAGCCACGTTCGAGCGGAGCGACCGCGCTTTCAGATCGAGAAACAGCGCGGCCTCGAGCTCGCGGAGGCTTTCTTCGCAGCCTCGCGCAGCGGCGACATCGGTGCACTCAGCGCGATGCTGGCGGCGGACGTCAGCGTTCATGCGGACGGCGGCGGCAAGCGCGCGGCCGTCCTGAAGCCGATCGAAGGGTTGGATGCCGTGCTCGCGGCGTGCAAACGTTTGGCCGAGCACTTCAGGGACCACGGCTCGAAGCTCATCCGAACCGGCTTCGTCAATGGATTGCCCGGCCTGGTCACGCTCGAGGCCGATGGTGAGCTGCAGACGACGGCACTGGAGATCGAGAACGGGAAGATCGCTGCCATCTACGTGGTGCGGAACCCCGACAAGCTGAGGCACCTGCACTAGGAAGGCTTCACGAGCACGGTCGAACGCCAGCCGATTACTTGAGCCGATCCAGCATCGCCTTAAATCGCGGATCGTCGCGCAATATGTCGTAGTCCGGGTCGCGCTCGATCCAGTGGCGCTTCCCGCAGCCACGGCCGAAAACCTGCTCCAGCAGGTTCAGCGCCTCCTCCTTCCGCCCCAGCTTCGCGTACACGCACGCGCTGTTGACCAGCGTGCTCGGGTCGTCCGGATAGAGGTCGAGGGCGCGCTGCAACAGCGCGAGCGCGCGCTCGCAATCACCTCCCTCCACGAGCGCAGTCGGGAGCAGCGCCAGTGCGCGGCCGTCGTCGGGATTCAGCTCGAGGACCCGCTCGGCACGCGCGATACCTTCGCACCTTGCAGCCCTTGAATCGTCCTCGAGACCGAGCACGCGCAGCGACTGCTCGAGAAGCAGCGAACTCTGGAAGTCCTCCTGACGAACCGAAGCCGCTTTGCGAAACAGCTCTGCCGAGCGCCCGATTTCCCCGCACGCGAAACAGCAACGCCCATAGTAGTAATAAGCGTCGAACAGATTCGGGTTGATCGCGATCGCTTCCTCGAAGTCGCGCCGGGCCTCGTCGTAGCGGCCGCTCAGCGACAGCGTGAGCCCGCGCGCGACGTGCGCGTCGGCGAGGCGCGGACTGAGCTCGAGCGCCTTGCGGCTTGCGTGATGGGCGTGCTCGAGGTCGGAGTCGCTCGCGATGAACCATTCGTACAGCACGGCGTGGACGGTCGCGAGCCCCGCCCACGCCGGCGCGTAGCTCCCGTCGAGCTCGAGGGCCAGCGCGAACAGGTCCCGGCTTCGCTCGAGATCCGTCTGCTTCATCGAGTGCAGCAGCTGACGCGCGCGCAGGTAGTACTCGTATGCGTTCGGCGCCGTCTCCGGCCGGTGCAGGCCCTGCCGCTCGCGCCGGCTTAAGTTGCCGCCGCGCAGCAGCGTCGCGACGCTCTGCGCGATCTCGTCCTGGACCGCGAAGACGTCGTCGAGCCTGCGATCGAAACGGCGCGACCATTTCTCGAAGCCGCTCTCGACGTCGACGAGCTGAACGGCGATCCGCAGACGGTCGCCCGCCTTGCGGACGCTGCCTTCGAGCAGCGCCGCGACGTCGAGCTGCCGGCCGACCGCGCGGACGTCGACGGCCGGCCCGCGGAACTGGAACGACGCGCTGCGCGCCGCAACGCGAAGGCCGCTGACGTGCGTCAGCGCGCCGATCAGCTCCTCGGCGAGTCCCTCGCACAGGTAATCCTGATCCCTGTCGGCGCTCATGTCCGCGAAGGGCAGAACGGCGATCGAGTTGACTTCCCCGTCCGGCGTCCCGGCGGGCGAAGGAGTCTCGGCCTCGTCGGCCGTCACAACGGGCGCGACGAACCTGTAGCCGCGCCGATGCCACGTCTCGATGAAGCGGGGTGCCTTCGGGTCGTCGCCGAGCGCGGCGCGAAGCTCGCGGATGCACCGGGTCAGCGAATGGTCGGTCACGACCACGCCGCGCCAGACCGTGGAGAACAGCTCTTCCTTGTTTACGGGCCGTCCGGGCCGCGCGAGAAGCACCTGCAGCACGGCGGCGGCCTTCGGGCTGAGCCGCACGTCCTTCTGGCCGGAGCGCAGCTGACCCGTGCCGGCATCGAAGCGGTAGGCCCCGAACTTAAACGTCGCCTCGCTGGGCGATGGGAGATCATCGTGCTGCACGGCGGTGCCCGAACGTCGAGCGCTCCCGAGCCCCGCGGGAGCCGTGCCGACGTTTTGGCACAGATGCCGGGGCGAGGCAAGCGATCGGCCACGCTTACTGTGCCGCCCCGGCGCCGGCCGGTTGCCGCCCTGCTCGGCCTCGTGCCCGGACGCCGTCCGGCCGAGCGAGCGAAGGTCGGCCGCCAGGTCCGTCTATGTGAAGCAGGGCCCCAGCGCCCGGACCTCGACCGTCGCCCATTCGGCCGCGGGGCATTGGGCGGCGATCTCGAGCGCCTCGGCCTCGTCGTCCGTTGTCAGCAGGAAGAAACCGCCGACCATCTCCTTGGTCTCCGCGAACGGCCCGTCGACGACAGTGCGCTGCCCGTCCCGAATCTGCACGCGCTTGCCTTTCGTGTCGGACTGCAGCGACTGCGCGTCGACGAGCAGGCCGCGCTCCTTCAGCGAGCCCGCGAAGCGCAGCATGACGTCGTAAAGCTCGCGCCCGTCGGCTTCGCTGCGCGCCGCGCGTTGTCCCTGCGGCTCGACTATCAGCAACATGTATGCCATGGCTTTCCTCGCACTTTGCCCTGATGCGGCACGTGCGCCGCTGCGCGCGGCGCGTCGATGGCGAGGATAACGCAAGTCGAGCCGCCGTCGAAGGCGAGGCACGATCGCGACAGGGCTGCCGCCTTTCTATATCGCTGTTGGTCTCTATCGCTTATGGCAATGTTGACATTCCGAGAGGGCAATATAGGCTAGCACCCGTTTAGACTGATCGGACAGAAGTAGGTCCAGCGCGCGCATACGGAGGTTCTGCCCCCCCGCTCTCTTGCAGCTGGCTGACCTTTCCCCTCGTCGGCACGCCTGGAGAGGCCGCATCAGAATGGATTCGAGCGCCAAATCCCGATGATGAAGATGAAGTCGAGCAGGCGGCGACCTGACAACCGCTCCGAGTCCGCGCGCGGTGCGCGACTGACTCGCAAAGGCGATGCGCCTTTGCTCGCGGCTCAAGCGGGACGTTAGGCGTCTATTCATTCATCCAGGGATTCGTTTATGAACTACGTCCACATAGTCGCTGTCCTTGCGATTCTCCAGTTCTTCCTTTTCGGCATTCTTGTCGGCCGCGCCAGAGCGAAGCACGGAATCAGGGCCCCTTCCGTTACAGGCAATGAGCAGTTCGAGCGTGCGTTTCGCGTCCACATGAACACACTCGAGCAATTGGTTGGATTCCTGCCTGCTCTGCTCCTCGCGGACGTATATTGGTCGAGCGAAATCGTTGCTGGAACTGGCACGATATATTTGATCGGTCGGTTTGTTTACCGGCAGTCCTATCTTGCGGACCCAACGAAGCGAGGCTTGGGGTTCTTGCTAACGGTTGCTCCCACATTCGCCCTCCTTGCTGTGGTGGTAGCCGGTGCGATTACCGCCAACGGACTTGAAGTCTGAGCCCGCGGTTCCTCGCGCCGGGCAGCAGCTTCGATCGCACATGTAGCTAATCCGCAACGAATATCACAAGCTCCAGAAAATATTGCGGATATGGGACGAGGTTCACACCACACCAGGACCGCGCCCGCCTAGGATGCGCTCCACTGCCACTGTGGCAATGGAGCGAAGACATGAAGCTTTACCGATTTCTGCCGCTTGCGGCGCTGCTGCCCCTCGGGGCCGTTGCACAGGATCTCGACTACACATTCGTCGAGCTGAATTATGTCGACACGGAATTGGACGCGGGTCCGCTCGACGTCGGCGGTGACGGTCTCGGCGTCTCGGGTTCCCTGTCGGTGACGGATTCGGTGTTCCTTTTCGCGAACTACGGAACGCAGGATTACGATTTCGACGTCGACAGCACCGGCTATGACGTCGGCGCGGGCATGCGCTGGGGCCTGAAGCCGCGCCTCGACCTGATCGGCGAAGTCGCCTGGGCGTACACCGAAGTCGAGGTCAACGGGTTCAGCGTCGACGACGACGGGCTCGGCCTCGGGCTCGGCCTCCGCGGTCGTGCCGGCGAGGATTTCGAGCTGCAAGGCGGCGTCCGCTACGTCGACTACGAAGATTCGGAGACGTACGTGTCGCTGCGCGGACGCTGGCACTTCAGCAGCATGTGGGCGGCCGGCCTCGGTCTCGACTTCGACGACGACGCGAGCATCTGGTCGCTCGGCCTGCGGGCGCAGTTCGGCAACTGACCTCGAAGCGGCCGGGCCGTACGCGCCCGAGCCGCTGGAAATGCGTCGACAGAACGAAGGGCGCCTTCATGGCGCCCTTCGTCTTGAACGCGACGACAACTCGGGCGCTGTCCGATTCGCCTTCTTTATTCCACGTAGCAACAACGGCTTCACAGCTGTCGGCACTCCGGCACTCCGGCGCGCTTCGTCTGTATAGTAGAAAGATCAACGCAACGCGCCGGCGTCATTGATCCGAATCCCGCTCCCATTCCACGAAGCCTTCGGCGAGAAGCAGTCGCTGCTCGAAATCGTGCTCGTGCTCCTCTTCGGCATCGGCGGTACCGCCGCGATGGCCGTGCTGCAGCCGGACGCGCTCTCGGGCCTCTCGACGTGGCGGGTCGTCCTGGCGCTCGTCCTCGTCTTCGACGTGCTCGCCGGCTGCCTGGCCAACTTCACGCGCGGTACGAACGACTATTATTCGGCGCGTCCGGTGGCGCGTTGGATCTTCATAGCGGTCCACGTCCATCTGCCTCTGATCGCCTTGTTGCTCGGAACGCCATTGACGCCGGCGCTCATCGTTTGGGGCTACACGATCGCCGGCGCTTTGCTCGTGAACGCGCTGAGGCAGAATGCGCGCCAGGTCTTCGTCGCGGCGACGCTGCTGGGAACCGGCCTGCTGATGGTCCAGTTCCTTCGTCTGGACACTTTCATGACCGTCGTCGCTGCGCTCTTCCTCGTCAAGGTGCAGTACGGATTCGCGGTGGATCACTCGAGGACCCACCGCTGAGCATCCAAGCAGAACGAGGGACTGCCGGCACTCGGCCGTCGCCAAAGACGGCCTTCAACGAAGGTTGCGCGAGCGCGCGCCGTCAAGGCCCCTGATTGACGGTTATGTCGATCCCTGGGATCGGGTCCCCGGCGCGGCGGCTATCGCGGACCGCATCGAGGCCCTGCCTTTCCCCCGCCTGCCGGGCGTTGAGCGCATTACCGGCATCCACTTTCGTGGCACGGCGGTTGTCGGGTGCCGCATCGAGGTGTTGCCCCTCCCCCACCTGCCGCGCGTCGAGGGCATTGCCCGCATTCGCTTCGGTGGCGCCGCTGCCGGGGGCGGTATCGAGGTCCTGCCCTTCCGCTGCCTGCCGTGCACCGAGGGCATTGCCGGCGTCCACTCTGGTGCCTCGGCGGATATCCGCTTTCTCTATACCGCGAGCAGAAGCGTCCGCGCGACCATCGCCATCCAGATCGCCATCCAGAGCCCCATCGCTCTGCGCCGGGGGCGCTGTCTGATTGACGAGTTCATCGGCCAGTTTCTTGAGGTCGGCAGCACTCGCAGGCACCGCGATCGTCGTCAGCCACGCGGCGGCTACAGTGCCGGAAAGAAACTGTCGCAGGCTGCATGGCGGTACTGGTGTAATCATGGCTCGTCCCATCAGATGTATCGGCAGAAGGACTGCAGTTACGCACGGGAGTGCCGGTATAGCAAGAGAACCACGGCGGCTTTTCTCGAAGAGACTCGCAAGCAGCGCACACCGTCCGAATGAGCTCCGACGTTATGTGACAGGACCTGCGATATCGGTGCGCGGCACGACGAAAAGCACCGTGAAACCGCGACATTGCGAAGCGACCTCTGCGGAGGGATTTCCTTAACGATTCTTATTCAGGAAACCGCTCCGCGGAGGGCGGGCTGTGCCGCCGCGCCGCCGCTCAGGCGTCGATCCGCAGAAGCTCGATCAGATTGCCGCCGAGAATGGCCGCCTTGTCAGTATCGCTCAGGAATTCCGCCTCGACGATCACGTCGATCGTATCGGGCCACAGGTAAGGCAGATCCGAGCCGTAGACGACCTGGCTTGGGCCGGTCTCTGCGATCAGGTGTCGCAAACCTTCGCTCGAGAATACCATCGAATCGACCAGCACCTGATCGGTCAGATACTCGCTCGGCTTTCGCCGGTTCGCGCAGTCCACGCCATCGCGCTCGCACGCGTAATCGCTGCGGCCGAGGTACGACGGCAGAAACCCGCCGCCGTGCGCCGCACACAGCTTCAGCCGCGGGAAGCGATCCAGCGCGCCGTCGAAGATCATGCGGCTCAGGAACACCGTCGTCTCGAGCGGGTTGCCGACGACGTTGTCGAGGCCGCCGCGGCCGTCGAGCGCGCCGTCGCGCACCAGATGCTGCGCGTTGTTCGGATGCATGAAGACCGGCACGCCGAGCGCCTCGGCCTTCGCCCAGAACGGATCGAACTTCGGCAGAGAAGGCGACTCTCCGTTCACATGGCCGCCGATCGACGCACCGCGGTGACCGAGCTCGACGACAGCACGCTCGAGCTGCTCGGCCGCGAGCGCCGGATGCTGCAGCGCGACGGGCGTCAGCGCGACGAAACGCTCGGGATGCTCGGC
>JAFGNC010000528.1 GCA_016927175.1 Gammaproteobacteria bacterium
CTCTTTCGCGTGCGCCTCGTGCCGGTGGCCGAGGGGCTGCGGAGTCCGCGTCACATCGCGTTCACGCCGGACGGGGACCTGCTGATCACGGAGCTTGCGGCGCCGGCCGGAGATCCGGCGGCCGGCACTCGCGCAACTCTCGTCCAGCAGGGCCATGTTCGCATCGTCAGCAACGGCACGCTCGAGCCGGAGCCGCTCACGGGCTGGCCGGCGCCGGGCATCGACTCCGGTGCGTTGTGGTCGGTCGTCGTGCACCCGCAGTTCGCCGCGAACGGCCGCGTTTATCTCTTCTACGTCAGGAAAGGACCGGACGAAATGGTCACGCGCGCGCTCGCCCGCGCGCGTCTCGACGGCAGGGCGCTCGTCGACGTCGAGGAGATCTACGTCGCCGACCACTGGTTTCCGGGCGGCCCGATGGCCGGCCGCGCGGCATTCGGGCCCGACGGCATGATCTACCTGACCGTGAACGATCACGTCGAGCACGACGGGCGCGGCGGCGGCGACGAGCCGTTGCTCGCACAGGAGATCGACAGCGTCATCGGCAAGGTGCTGCGGCTGCGCGACGACGGCAGCATCCCGGCCGACAACCCGTTCGTCGGACTCGCGAACGCGAAGCCGGAAGTCTTCACCTACGGGCAGCGCAATGTCACCGACTTCGCCTGGCATCCGGAGACGGGCGAGCTGTGGACCACGGAAATCGCGCCCATGGGCGGCGACGAGATCAACATTCTGCATGCAGGCCACAACTACGGCTGGCCGCTCGTGACGCTCGGGAAGAACTACAACCAGACGGAGCTCAACGACAACCACTGGTACCGGCCCGGTATGGACATGCCCGTCATGTACTGGACGCCGTCGATCAGCCCGTCGACGCTTGCGTGGTACACGGGCGACAAGCTCGCGCCGTGGAAAGGCCATCTGTTCGTCGGCGCGCTGAACGGCCAGACCCTCGTGCGCGTCGCCTTCAACCAGCCGCTGCCGCAGGCCGAGAGGCGCGACTCGCTGTTCATGCCGCTCGGCCGGCGCTGGCGTCACGTCGTGCAGGGGCCGGACGGGTACCTGTATGCGCTGACGGAGAAGCGCACGCTCGGCGGCACCCCGGATCCCGGCGACGCGACGAGCGGCACGGTCTATCGCATCGAGCCGGCGGAGTAACCTTGTGCCGCCGCGTCAACGGCCGAGCCGCTGAACGTCGCCATCGACGGCGAAGAACGTGGGTCGGTGGCGCGGTCTTCGTGAGAGGCGCCGCCTCTCGTCGAGAGCGTGACCGCCGTAGGCGCGCCTTCGGGGCTTCGTTGCTCGGGCTCTTCATCACGGGGCCGCTCGGGTTCCTGCTGGGCGGTGCCGGAGGACTGGTCCGCGGGCTCGGTAAGCGTGCGCGCTGACCGGGCCGGCCGTCGCGCGTTCGGCGACCTCGGCCTGCTCCTGGTGAAGCGTGTCGCTGGATTCGCGTAACTAGCGAGACCAGACTTCGCCCCCACGCCCTTTTTTTGGGGACTCGTTTATCAGCAGGAGTAGTCAGCCACTCCTTATCGGCTGACCGTTATACTGGCTTGCAGATCCGTTGGACGAATGACCTCCATGACCGGAGCATCGGCCACCAGCTTGACCCACATGGTATCTCCGTCGTTGAAATAAGAGGTCTCCTTCGCCTGGCGCAATGCGTCCATGCTGCGCTGTTCCGTTCCGGAGGCTGCGTTGGTGAAGCCCGGAAGTTCAAACATTACCCACGAGCCCTCGTCCATTTCGGCCAGACTGAGAGTGACTTCCTGCCTTTCGGTTTTCACCTCGATCTCGGTGCCGGCCTTCACAGTGCTCTGGTCGCCGGAGATCTTGAATTGCTTGCCATTGCGAACAAGCGCGATGGGCGCCTGCTGAGCACGACGAGAAAACAGAGCGGCACGTTGGGCCTGAACGAGGGGAGTGTCTGGAGCATTCGGACCGATCGAAGCGAGCAAAGCGAATCGAGCGGTCCGCGATTCGAGATCGACTGCGCCTGGAAGTTCTCCTCTACTATCCGAGAGATTCAGGCGACCAATATCACCCGTGCACACAGAGGCGTTCCAGGTAGGATGGATTTCACAGGTGTCGTCGGTGACGACGCTGTCATTCTCGCCGTCGTGGAGCATGATGTGGGAATCGGGGATGCCGGTCACCGAACCGTCCAGGTCGTGGATCGACAGGGTCCGATATGCGTTACCGCCGCGGTTATCATTATCGAACCTGGGATCGAATTTCGGGAAATAGACCGGCTTGGCGTTGACGAATTGCGCACCCTCGATGGTGCTTCCGGTACTGAGCCCCGCGCTCGTGAACAGCAGGAAGGACAGCGCGCCTGTCTTTCGCACCTCATTGTCCTGGAAATTCACGAATGTCGTGTTTACCACATCATCGCGGTAATCGTAGTATTCGTAGCCGCGGATCGGGAAATCCGGAATGGGAGGCTTCGGCAGGCTGCGGCCATAGGCGATTTCCTCCGGCGTCGTGGGATTGCCGATATTATCGGTCTCGCCCACGACCAGCGAATCAACCAGCCGTGAACTGAACGGCAGGCTGCCGATGTCACCAGCGGCCTGCGTCATGCCAATGGCATTGTCAGCGAGTTTCAGGTTGCTGTATACGTAGAGGTCGCCCCGGCCCCAGAGACCACCATTGCGGTTCTTGTAGGCGGTCAGGTTCTCGAAGTGCGTCTCCAACACTTCGCTCTCCAGATCGGTAGGATCTGCCAACGGCAGCAACGGGATGGTGGCCAGACCGAAGGTGTTATCTTCGTAGATGTGCCGGTCAATCATGAACCCGTCGAAGTTGGAATGGGCCACGTTGCCCCTGAATGCGCGCA
>JAFGNC010000529.1 GCA_016927175.1 Gammaproteobacteria bacterium
ACCGGCTGCGAGCCATGTCCCGACACCGACGCGGCTGCCGTTCGCGCGAAGACGCTCCAGAGGCGGCGGACTCACAGACCCAGCGCGACGTCGCTGGCCCGCTGTGCTCTTGTGCAGGCGCACATCCCTCCCTTCTCGCCGACGGGAAAACGGCGCTGATCGAGCAGAGACATGCCGCCGACGCGAAGGGAGTCAGATTCGCTGACCGCCGTCCACCTCGATGATGCGGCCGTTGAAGTAGTCGTTCTCGAGGAGATAGACCAGCGTGTGCGCGATCTCTTCGGGTTGCCCGAGCCTGCCGACCGGAATTCCCGCGGCCATCTTCTCGAGAATCTCCTGCCGCATGCTGGCGACCATCTCGGTCTCGATGAACCCCGGTGCAATGGCGTTGACCCTGATCGAGTGCCGCGCCAGCTCCTTCGCCCATACGACCGTCAACGCCGCGACGCCCGCCTTCGACGCCGAATAATTGCTCTGCCCGAAATTACCGTCGCGCGAAATGCTCGAGATGTTGACGATCGCGCCTCCCGCGCCGATTCTCGCCATGTGCGCGGCGGCCTCCCGACCGCAAAGGAAGACGCCGGTCAGGTTCACGTCGATGACCGCCTGCCAGTTCTCGAGCGACAGCTTCTCGATCGGCTTGCCTTCGCGCGCCTTGATCAACAGGCCGTCGCGCAGGATGCCCGCGTTCGCCACCGATGCGTCCAGCCCCTCGAAGTCCTCGACGACGCGCTCGTACAGCCTGGCCACGTCCTGCTCGTCGGCGACGTTCGCGGCATAGGCCCGCGCCGCCACCCCGTGCTCGGCGCAGGCATGGCGAGTCGGCTCCAGGGCATCCAGATCGAGGTCGGCCAGCGCCAGATTCGCGCCTCGCGCCGCCAACCCTTTGGCCATGGCGGCGCCGAGGCCGCGCGCCGCGCCCGTGATCACGATCGTTTTTCCTTCGAGCTTCATGTGCGTACGCTCCAGATTCTCATCCGCAGCTTAGCCGCGGCCCCGGCCGCGCGCCAGAAGATGGCTGCCGCGCGGGGATCTGATGTATGCTCGCCGCCCCGGCCACGCGCCCCACCCATCCATCGACAGCGCGTCGGCCGACTCGTATGAGCGTATCCAGGCACTTCGACCGCATCGCCATTGCTTTGTCCACGATCTGCATCGTGCACTGCCTCGCGGTGCCGATCGTCGTGGCAGTGCTGCCCGTCGCAGCGATCACGTTCGCCGACGACACGCACTTCCACGCCCTGATGCTGTGGCTCGTCGTACCGACCAGCGCGGTGGGCTTCACGCTCGGCTATCGGGTGCATCGGCGGTGGAGCATCGTCGCTTTCGGCGCCGTCAGCGCCGCGGCGCTGGCCGCGGCCGCGATACTGGGCCACGCCTACTGGCGCGAGAGCCTGGAGCTGGCGGTCAATCTCGCGGCCAGTCTGGCTCTGGCCGCCGCGCACTGGATGAACTTCCGCGAGGTCCGGCGCCTGCACCGTCACGCGGCCTGAGGCCGGCCGCGGCGACCGCGCCGCGATCGAGCACGAGCTCGTGCGTGTAACGCTCGGCGTCGATCGCGAGATGCGTCGCGCAGACCAGGTGCGTGCCTTCGGCCACGGATTCGGCGAGCCGCTGCGCGAGCAAGGCGCCGGCGCTCCGATCGAGGCCCTCCCACGGCTCGTCGAGCAGCAGCACTCGGGGACGATGCACCAGCGCCCGCGCAAGCAGCACCCGCCTGAACTGGCCGTACGACAGCTCCGTCAGCTTACGCGCGGCGAGCGAAGCCAGGTCGAAGCGCTCGAGCAGGACGGCGACGCGCTCCCGCTCCTCGGGCCGCAGCGGCCTGACGAGGCCGAGACTCGAGTCGAACCCGGATGCGATGCAGTCGTGCACGGTGGCGCGATAGCGATAGCCGGCCTGAAGCTCGGGCGATACCCACGCGACGGTGCGCCGCAGCGTCCAGACGCTGCGCGGATCGCCGAGGCCGGGCCACGACACGCTGCCGCCGACCGACGGACGCAGCTGCCCGTGCAGCATACGCAGGAAACTGCTCTTGCCGGCGCCGTTCGCGCCCGTGACGAGCCAGTGCTGCCCCTCGCGGAGCCGCCAGTCGATGCCGTGCAGCACGCGCCGGCCGCCGAGCCACGCGTCGGCGTTGCGGATCTCGATCAGGGGCGGCGCGGCGTCGGCCGCCGGCCCGACATCTTCGTGCTTCGATGCGGCGTACGTCGCGGGCGCGACATCTTCGTCGTTCGATGCGGCGTCGGCGCGGCGCCGGCGGGCGGACGGGCCGGCGGGCGTCGCATGGCGGTGCGTGCCGACGCCCGGCAGGGAGCCCTCACGCGCTTCGGCCGCGCGCTGCCCCGCCCGCGCGTCCGCTGCGGGGCCGCTCGTGACGATACGCCCGCCCGCGATCTCGACGATGTGCGTCGCGATGCCCGGGATGTCCTCGACGGCGTGTCCGGTCACGATCAGTTGGGCGCGCTCGGCCGCTCGCGCGAGCATGTCGTGCAGCGCGCGCCGCGCGGCCGCGTCGAGCCCGCTGGCAGGCTCGTCGAGCAGCAGCACCTGCGGCCGGAACGCAAGGCTCCGGGCGATCAGCACACGCCGCTGCTCGCCTCGCGACAGCTCGAGGAACGGGCGCTCCGCCAGGTGATCGAGCCGGAGGTCGCGCAGTATCGATCGGGCGCGCAGGCTTTCCGCCGTCGCCGGCCGCTTGCGCGGCGTGTCGCTCCGAAAGACTCCGGACAGCACGACGTCGATGGCACTGAAGTTCCATCCCAGCCGGGCATAGCGATCCTGCAGCTCGTGGCCGACCAGGGTGATCTCGCGGCGCGCGTCGATCGCATCGCGCTGCGGGCCGTCCCCGAAGTCGTATGTGCGCCAGCCGCGGCCCGGAGCCGGCCAGCGCGCGCCGGACAGCAGCGCGAGGAGCGTGCTCTTGCCGCTGCCGTTGGCGCCGACGACACCCCAGTGCTCCCCCGGCGCGAGGCGCCACGTGACGTCGTGAAGCAGCGTCGCGCCGGCGACGACGACATCGACGCCGGCAATCTCTATCAGCGCGCGCGAGTTGCTGCCGGAGCGCGACGAAGAAAAGCCCTGTGGGTGCATCTGGTGCCCGATCGGATCCGCTCGGCGGCTCAGGGCCGCCGCGGGCCGGTACCTTAGCACCAAAATCGGCCGCCGCGGCGCGTGCCGCCGCGGCCATCGACCTGTCCCGGCTCAGCGGCGGCGGCCTTCCTCGGCGGCCGTCGCGCAGCGGATGCAGCGGTCCGCGAAGGGATGCACCTTGAGCCTCGCCATCGGGATCTCTTCACCGCAGTCGGCGCAGATGCCGTAGGTTTCGTTCTTGATCTGGTCCAGCGCCTTCGCGATCTTGTTCAGCTCTATTCGTGTCTCGTTGCCGAGCGCATCGACGACTTCGGCGTTCTCGAGCTCCTGCGCCTGCTCCTGTGAATCCGCGCTGCGGCCGCCTCGCAGATTCTGCTTCAGGCTCTCCAGCCTGCGCGCAAGCTCTTGTTGCTTGGCTAACAAAACCTCGCGAATCTCGGCGTAGGGATCCATCGTGGGGCTCTCCATCGTTGCTGCTCGGACGAATGGTGGCCGCCCTTTTCGCCCATCGTGGCCGAATCCTTGGGCGAGGGTGCGCGGGTGGCGGCTCCCCGTTGACTGCTTGCCGTAGTCTTGCGGTTTGTGACTACACCCGTCTACGATGCGGCTGCATCAGCAGTCTTCCGAACGTCATGCTTCCTTCACAGCATAGCTCGTATCGCTGTGTTGCCCAACCGTTTCTGCACGTCGCGACGCCGCCCGGAGCGGGGCGCGCCGCGTGAGCGAGCCCACGGTTCTGATCGTCGCGGACGAGGGCGGCCGGCCGCAGGCCGGCACGATTCGCGCCCTGCGGCGCGCCGGCGCGCGCGTCAGAGTGCTGACGCCGAGCGGCGGTCTCCTCGCGCACTGGCTCGGGGAGTGGGACGTGCCGTTCGAGCCGCTGCAGCTGAGGCGGCCCCGCGATGCGGCCGCCGCCGAGACGATCCGCTGGCATCTTGACGAGTTGCGCCCGCGGATCCTGCAGGTCAGCGGGCCGCTGGCGGCTTCGAACGGGCTCAGAGCGGTGCAGCGGCGGCCGGTCGCGATCGTCGCGGACCGCGGCGGCGCGGGTAAGCCCGACATCATGAATCGCCTCGACCGGGCGAGCATCCTGAGCTCGAGAATCAGCAGAATCGTCTGCTGTGCGGAGAGCGTGCGGCGCAGCTTTCTGAATCTGCGTCTGGGGACGCTGAAGATTCCACCGCGCAAGGTCGTCGCGATCCACCCCGGCCACGACGTGCACTGGTACGACTGCGTGCCGTTCGACGCCGCGGTGCTCGGCGTGCCGCGGGACGCGTTCGTCGTCAGCTGCCTCACGCTCGGCAGCGAGGTCTGCCTCCGGAGCGTCATCCGCGCCTGCGATCACCTGCCGCCCGATCTTCCGATCTACTTTCTCGCCATCGGCGCGGTGGCGGCCGCCGGTCCGAATGCAAGGCTGATCGAACGCTCGAGCTACCGCGACAGATTCCAGCTGCTCGGCGAGCGCAGCGACGTCGCGCGCATCGCCGCAGCCAGCGACATCAGCGTCATGGCCGGTGCGGACGAGGGTCTGCCGGACGCCCTTTTCGAGTCGATGGCGACGGAGACGGCGCCGGTCGTCGGCGATTCGGGTGCGGCTGCCGAGGTCGTCGAGCACGAGCGCTCCGGACTTGTGATTCCGGCAGGAGAGCCTCGCGCCGTCGCCGCCGCGATCCTGCGTCTCTTCAACGATCGCGAAACCTGCCGGCGGCTGGGCGCCGCGGCACGGCGCCGCGTAGCGAGCGGGTTCGCCGTCAGCGGTGCAGCCGACGCGACGCTGGCGGTGTACCGCGACCTCCTCAGCGGTCCTTCAGGCGTTTGAACGACGACAGGTGCCGCAGGGCGGCTCGCTGGTCTCCGCAGCGCTCGTACAGCCGGGCGAGGTTGAAGTGGGCCTCCGGCACGGGCGGGTCGCATCGGAGCGCGCTGTGGTAGGCCTCCATCGCCTGCTCGAGCTTGCCCCGGTCCTCCAGCACGACACCGAGATTGAAGTGCGCGACGCCGTGGCCGGGATCGAGGGCGAGGGCCCGTCTGTACAGCGCTTCCGCCTCCGGCAGGGCCTGGGCCGCGTGCCGCAGCCTGCCCAGGTTGATCCGCGAGTCCACATGCGACGGATCCTCGGAGAATGCGCTTCGATACGCGGCCTCCGCGTCGAGCGTGGCGCCCACCTGCTCGAGGGCGATGCCGAGCTCGAACCAGTCGTCCGCGCTCTTCGCGACCTGCGATGCGCGCGCCGTCGAGCGGGGCTCGAGCAACGACACCTTCTCCGCTGCGCCGTCCCTCGAGAAATCGAACAGCGTCTGGCCGGAAACGGGATTCCACGTCGTGTTGCCGGAGCTGACCAGGACGTCGGCGCCCTCGAGGCGCATTCTGATCGCGCTGAGCGGCCGGCCGTTGTGCTGCTGCTTACCCAGCGTGCGCATCGCCCGCCAGACGCGGCGCGGGTTTTTCTCGTCGGCCAGCAGCCCCTGCGCGGTCCGCAGCAGCACGATGTCCTGAAAGGAGAACCGCAGATGGCCGCGGGCATCCCGTTGCGGGTTCACGATGGCCGTGCGCGCGAGCGCGCGGATCTTCTCGGGCGGCATTCCGAGAAGCTCCGAGATTTCCCGTGTCGAGTACGCCTTCATCGGCGATCCACTGCTGCGGCGACGTGCGGCCGATTCTAGCAGGCGCTTGCGCCGCCGCGCTGCCCGCGGCCGACGCGCGAGCGGCCGGCGCCGCGTGCGTACCGGATCGCTCCCGCGGCCCGTTGTCGCGCCGCGGTGCTCGGCCGCGGCACCGTCACGGCTCGATCAGGCCGTGCCGCAGGGCGATCAGCGTCAGCTCGGACTGGTTTGCGACGCCCAGCTTCTGCTTGACGTTGTACAGATGCGTGCCGACCGTAGACGCCGACAGCTTCAGATCGTCGGCGATCTTCTGCACGGTCGCGCCGCGCGCGAGGCGCAGAAATACTTCGAACTCGCGTTCCGACAGCCGCTCGACCGGGGACTTCGCGGCGCCGTCGATCTCGGCCAGGGCCAGCTTCTGCGCGAGGTCGGCGTCGACGTAGCGCTTGCCCGCGGCGACGCTGGTCAGCGCCTCGATCAGCGCCTCCGGCGCGCTGCGCTTCGACAGGAAGCCGAGCGCGCCTTCGCGCAGCGCGCGCCGCGCGTGCATCGGGTCGTCGTGCGCGGACAGCGCGAGCACGCGCGCCTGCGGATCCCGCGCGCGGATCCTCTTCAGCGCTTCGAGACCGCCCATGCCCGGCATCGCGATGTCCATGACGACGACGTCCGGAGCGAGCTCCGCGTAGCGCCGGCAGGCTTCCTCGCCGGATTCGGCTTCGGCGACGACGCAGAAACGCGGCTGCGACTCGAGCAGCAGCCGGAAACCGGTCCGGACGACCGCGTGATCGTCGACCAGCAGAACCCGGGTCATCGGAACGCTTCTCCGTGCAGCGGAATCGTCGCCTCGAGCAGCACACCGCGCGGCTGGCGCTCGCGGACGTCGAACGTGCCGTCGAGGTGCTCGACGCGGTCGGCCAGCCCGCGCAGCCCGAAGTGCCCCGGGCGGCGCCAGTCCTCGGGCAGGCCGACGCCGTCGTCCGCGACGGATACGACGATGCGCTCCTCGTCTGCCCGGATCGAGACGTCGACGCGGCCGGGATGCGCGTGGCGCAGGGCGTTGATCAGGCCCTCCTGCACGATGCGATAGATCGCAAGCGTGACGCTGTGGCCGAGGTCGCACTCGACGTCGTAGTCGAGCGACAGCTCGATGCCGGGGCAGCGGCGCTGCCAGTCGCGGACGAGATTCTCGAGCGTCTCGGCAAGGCCGAGCGTGTCCAGCGTCAGCGGCTCGAGCCGCGGGATCAGGCCGTGCATCGCGTCGTAGAGCCGGCCGGCCTCGTCGCCGATCAGCTTTGCCGTGTCGAGTGTCTGCGCATCGGCGGACCCGGCGCGCGCCGCGATGGCCATGGCCAGGCTGCGGATCGCCGTGACGGACTGGCTGAACTCGTCGTGCAGCTCGTGCGCGATCAGCCGTCGTTCCTCTTCGACGCGCTGCTCGATCAGCCGGGCGAGCTCCCGCCGCTCCTCGAGCCGGTGCTCTGCCTCGCGCGCCTTGCGCTCGGCCCGGACCTTGTCTTCGACCGCTTCCGCCATCGCATTGAACGCGTCGCCGATCACGCGAGCCTCGGCGCCGGGAAGCCGCGGCAGCCTGTAACCGAGCTCGCCGCGGCGGATGCGCGCGAGACCTTCCGCGATGACGGGAAAGGGCTCGAGCGCCTTGCCGACGGACCAGAACGCGGCGGCGCTCAGCGCCGCGAGCATGACGGCCGCGACGATGACGAGCCATACGAAGCGGTCCCAGCCATCGAGCACGGCCCGCGAGGCATCGGCCTCGACCAGCAGCCGCCCGCCGTCCGCGAGCGGGAAGCTCTGCCGGCCCTCGACGGGCGTCAGCAGCCGCGCGAACCATTGCGGCGCGTCCCGGCCGGCTTTCCACGTGGACGGCGGCGACTCGTACAGCACCTCGCCCCCCGCCGACAGCAGCGTGATGTCGTGCGCGCGGACCCGGCCGAGCTCGTCGAGAAAGCGCAGCAGCGGCTCGGAGCCCCCGCCCTGCGGGTAGACCTCGGCCAGATGCCCCAGCAGCTGCGCCGCGACGCGGTTCGCCGCCGTGATCTCCTCGCTGATCGAGACGCGCGCGCTCTGGACCTCGGCCGCCAGCAGAACGATCACGAACACGACGCTGAGGCCGGTCATGACCAGGTTGAGGCGGGTGCGCAGTTTCATCGCTCGGGCAAGTGTGCCGCATCGTGCGAGCTGCGGTCACTCGGCGCGGCGGCCGCTCATGAAAATCATGAGGCGAGATTCATGAAAGGGCCGTTTCGACGCGGCGGCGCCGTCGGCGACGCTGCATGAGGCCGAATCGGCCTGTACCCGAAGGAGAAGCTGATGCGTTGGGAAACCCCGAAAGCCGTCGATCTGCGTTTTGGCATGGAAATCACGATGTACATCGCCAACCGCTGACGGCCCGCGCGTCGTCCGCACCTGCGGGCGCGGCCCGCGGTGCGGGCGTCGCCACCATCCTTATGAAGCTACTCGTACTCGGATCCGCCGCAGGCGGCGGATTCCCGCAGTGGAACTGCAATTGCCGCAACTGCTCCGGCGTTCGCGCCGGCACGGTGCGCGCGCGGCCGCGCACCCAGTCGTCGATCGCCGTGTCGGGACGGGATCCGCAATCGTGGGTGCTGGTCAACGCGTCCCCCGACATTCGCGCGCAGCTCGAGGCCAATGCGGCGCTGCAGCCTGCGCGCGGTGCGCGCGACACGGCGCTGAAGGCCATCGTGCTCGTCGACGCGCAGATCGATCACACGACCGGCCTGTTCACGCTGCGCGAGTCGGGGCGCGCGTGGCCGCTGTACTGCACGGATCGCGTCAACTCCGACCTGACCGAAGGTAATCCGATTTTCAACGTGCTCTCGTTCTACTGCGGCGTCGAGCGGCGCCGCATCGACGCGGGCGGCGAGCCGTTCCGAATCGACGCCGCGGACGGCGTCGCATGGCGGACGCTGCCCGTCGCGAGCAAGCCGCCGCCGTTCTCGCCGGGGAGGGCCGCGCCGGCGCCGGGCGACAACGTCGCGCTCGTGCTGACGGACGACACGAGCGGACGCTCGGTCTTGTACGCGCCGGGCCTCGGCGAAATCGACGACACCGTGTGGCAGGCGATGCAGGCAGTGGACTGCGTGCTCGTCGACGGCACCTTCTGGACCGACGACGAGATGGTCGGCGTCGGCGTGTCGAGCAAGCGTGCGCGCGACATCGGTCACCTGCCGCAGAGCGGACCCGGCGGCATGCTCGAATGGCTGGACAGGTTGCCGGCCTCGACCCGCAAGGTTCTGATCCACGTCAACAACACGAACCCGATCCTCGACGAGGACTCGCCCGAGCGCGCCGCGCTGACCGAGCGCGGCATCGAAGTCGCCTTCGACGGCATGGAGATCGTGCCGTGACCCGCGCCGCGACGGAGGCCGCGTGGAGCCGCGACGAGTTCGAGCGCCGCCTGCGCGACAAGGGCCGCGCCTATCACATCCATCATCCGTTCAACGTGATGCTGAATTCCGGGCGCGCGAGCCGGGAGCAGATCCGCGGCTGGGTCGCGAACCGGTTCTATTACCAGATCAACATTCCGATCAAGGACGCCGCGATCCTGGCGAACTGCCCCGACCGCGCCGTGCGTCGCGAATGGGTCAAGCGGATCCTCGACCACGACGGCTACGGCGAGGAGCCGGGCGGCATCGAATCGTGGCTGCGGCTCGCGGAGGCCGTCGGCCTCGAGCGCGAGCGCTGCGAAAGCCTGGCCGACGTGCTGCCGGGCGTTCGTTTTGCCGTCGACGCATACGTGAATTTCGCCCGCCGGGCGCCGTGGCAGGAGGCCGCGTGCTCGTCGCTGACGGAGCTGTTCGCGCCGAAAATCCACGAGCAGCGTCTCGCCGGCTGGCCGGAGCATTACCCGTGGATACAGCCGGAAGGGCTGCACTATTTCCAGAGCCGCACGAGCCTCGCGCGCCGCGACGTCGAGCACGGGCTCGCGCTGACGCTCGAGTGGTTCGCGACCCGCGAGGCGCAGCAGCGCGCCCTCGAGATTCTGCAGTTCAAGCTCGACGTGCTGTGGCAGATGAACGACGCGATGGCGCTGCATTACGGAGTAACCGAATGAGCACTCCCTCCCGAACGAGCGTGGCTTCCGGAACGAACCCGCCCTCGAAGTCGAGCGCTCCCGGCGAGCCTCGCCGGATCGCCGCGACGGCGAAGCCCGCCGTCGGCAGGGGCTATCGCCTGCAATGGGAGCAGGCCCAGCAGGCCCACGTGCTGCTGTACCCGGAAGGCATGGTCAAGCTGAACGACAGCGCCGGCGCGATCATGAGCCGCTGCGACGGCGAGCGGACGATCGGGCAGATCGTCGAGGACCTCGAGAAGACTTACGATGCGAGCGGCCTCACTGGCGAGGTCACGGCGTTCGTCGAGATGGCGGTCGCGCAGAAGTGGCTGGAGGTGCGCGAATGAGCGCCGTGGCGGCACCGCGCCCGGGACCGCCGCTGTGGCTGCTGCTCGAGCTGACCTATCGCTGCCCGCTGCACTGCGCGTTCTGCTACAACCCGACGAATCTCGCCGAAACCGGCGCCGAGCTCGCGACCGAGGACTGGCTGCGCGTGCTGCGCGAGGCGCGCGAGCTCGGGGCCGTGCAGCTCGGCCTTTCGGGCGGCGAGCCGCTCGCGCGCGACGACCTGGAGGAGATCGTCGCCGAGGCTCACGGGCTCGGGTACTACATCAACCTGATCACGTCCGGTGTCGGCATGACCGAGCAGCGCATCGCGGCGCTGAAGCAGGCGGGGCTCGACCACATTCAGCTGTCCTTCCAGGACAGCACGCGCGAGGTCAACGACTTTCTGAGCAGCACGCGGACGTTCGAGCTGAAGTCGCGCGTGGCGGCCATGATCAAGCGGCACGATTACCCGATGGTATTGAACGTCGTGCTGCATCGGCTCAACATCGACCATGTCGAGCAGATCCTCGACATGGCCGACAGGCTCGGGGCCGAGTACCTGGAGCTGGCCAACACCCAGTATTACGGATGGGCATGGAAGAATCGCGAATCGCTGCTGCCGAGCCGCGAGCAGGTGCGGCGGGCCGAGGAGGCGACCGCGCGCTTTCGCGAGCGGGTCGGCAACCGCATGCAGGTCTATTTCGTCGTGCCGGACTACTTCGAGACCCGGCCGAAACCGTGCATGAACGGTCTCGGATCGGTGTTCCTGACCGTGACGCCGGACGGGACGGCGCTGCCGTGCCACGCGGCGAAGATGCTGCCGGGGCTCGATTTCCCGAACGTTCGGGAGGCGAGCATCGGCGACATCTGGTACGCGTCGCCCGGGTTCGACCGCTTCCGCGGCGACTCGTGGATGAAGGAGCCGTGCCGCAGCTGCCCGGAGAAGACGCGGGACTTCGGCGGCTGCCGATGCCAGGCGTATCTGCTGACCGGGGACGCCACGAATGCGGACCCGGTCTGCGAGCTGTCGCCGCATCATCACCTGATCACGGAAGCGGTGGAACGCGCCGAGCAGGCGGTCGCGGCCGGCGAGGCGAGGGCGCCTGCCGTCGAGAGGCCGATCCTGTTCTTCCGGGATCATCGAAGCCGGGATCACCGAAGCCGGGATCGTCGAAACCAGCGCTGACCGCAAGCACCGGCCGCAAGAGGAGCAGGGCGGCGCCGCATGAGGCGCTGTCGCCTGCGGCCGGCGCGCCGGACTGCGCGGAGAGCGGCACGTGAGCGTCGACACTTCGATCGCAGCGCTCTTCCTCGCGGCCGTTCTGCTGCGCGGGGCGACGCGCTTGTGGCTCGCGGGCCGACAGCTCGCGGCCGTGCGGGCGCGCCGGTCGAGCGTGCCGCCGATGTTCGCCGGAGCGATCACGACCGCAGATCACGAGAAGGCCGCGGATTATGCCGCCGCGCGGATGCATTCCGCCCGCGTCGGCGCCGTGACGGGCGCCGTCGTCGCGCTCGCGCTGACCTTCGGCGGGGGCGTCGCTGCGGTCGACGCGGCGTGGCGGCAGACGGCTCTCGCGCAGCCGTGGCTCGGTACGGCCGTCGTGCTGAGCGTGCTGGCCCTGCTGCAGGCCGTCGAGCTGCCGTTCGCGATCTGGCGCACGTTCGGCCTCGAGTCCCGCTTCGGCTTCAATCGGACGTCGCCGCGGCTGTTCGCGGCGGACTTCGTCAAGCGGCTCGCTATCGGCGCCGTGATCGTCGCGCCGCTGGCGGCCGCGGCCATCGCGCTGATGCAGCACGCCGGCCGCTGGTGGTGGGTCGCGGCCTGGGCCGGATGGCTCTGTGCGACGCTCGCCCTGACCTGGGCGTGGCCGCGCCTCGTGGCGCCGCTGTTCAACCGCTTCGCGCCGCTCGACGATCCGGTGCTCGAGACGCGCATCGCGTCGCTGGTCCGCCGCTGCGGATTCGCGTCCGACGGCGTGTTCGTCATGGACGGCTCCAGGCGGTCGGCCCGCGGTAACGCGTACTTCACCGGCGTCGGCCGCAGCAAGCGCATCGTGTTCTTCGATACGCTGCTCGCGCGGCTCGGCGCGGCCGAGGTCGAAGCCGTGCTGGCGCACGAGCTCGGCCACTTCCGGCTGAACCACATCCGGCGCCGTTTCATCGCGGCGAGCCTGTCGGCGCTGGCCGGTTTCGGGCTGCTCGCGTGGCTCGCGGCGCGGCCCGGCTTCTATGCGGCGCTCGGCGTGCCGATCGCTTCCGAGCACGCCGCGTTGCTGCTGTTCGTGATACTCGTGCCCGCTTTCACGTTCTTCGCGACGCCGGTATTGTCGGCGTGGTCGCGCCGGCACGAGCTCGAGGCGGACGACTTTGCGGTGCGCTATACGAGCGCGGACGCGCTGTCCAACGCGCTGATCAAGATCTACCGCGACAACGGCTCCAACGTCGCGCCCGACCGGCTCTACTCCGCTTTCTACGACTCGCACCCGCCCGCGCTGGAACGGGTCGCTCGCCTGAAGGCGCTGACCGGCGGGCCAGCGCCGGCGCGGCCGGGGCGGCCGCAGCCGGCGGTGCTACAGTAGACGCCTCGGCCGTACCGGGCCGGCCGTATCAGGAGAAGCCATGCCAAGCCGACTTACGATACTCGGGGCGAGCATCGCGCTCGCGCTCGCCGCCTGCACGGACGAGCCAAGGCCGAACGTCGCCGCGGCGGACGAGTCGGCCGAGGCCGCGCCGGAATCCCCCGCCGCCGCGCCGACCGTCGAGGAAGCGGTCGAGTTCGTCGAGCGCGCCGAAGCGGAGCTGAGCGAGAACGCGGAGTTCGTCGGGCGCACGTTATGGGTGCAGGCGAACTTCATCACGTTCGACACGAACTGGCTCGCGGCCCGCGCCGGCGCCGACAGCACGGAGCTTGCCGTCAGGCTGGCGAACGAGACGAAGCGCTTCGAGGGCCTCGACCTGCCGCCCGAGGTCGCGCGCAAGATGGACATTCTGCGTACAGGCATCACGATGCCCGCCCCGTCGCGCCCGGGCGCTGCGCAGGAGCTTGCGGACATCTCGACATGGCTCGAGTCGACCTACTCGACCGGCACGTACGAGTATCAGGGCGAGGCGCTCGACCTGCCGGCGCTCGAGCGCATCATCGACTCCTCTCGCGATCCGGAAGAGCTCGCGGAAGTCTGGGCCGGCTGGCGCACGGTCTCCGCCCCGATGGCCGATCGCTATGCCCGGATGATGGAGATCGCGTCGGAAGGTGCCCGTGAGCTCGGCTTCGACGATCTGGCGGAGATGTGGCTGTCCAAGTACGGCATGGAGCCGGAGGAGATGGAGGCCGAGGTCAACCGGCTGTGGTCGCAGGTCGAGCCGCTTTACGAGCAGCTGCACTGCGACGTGCGAGCGGGGCTGAACGAGTTCTACGGGGACGAAGTCCAGCCGGCGGAAGGGCCGATACGCGCCGACCTGCTCGGCAACATGTGGGCGCAGCAGTGGAGCAACATTTACGACATCGTCGCACCGGAAGGCGCGTCGGAAGGCGTCGACCTGACGAGCCTGCTCGAGGAGAACGACTACACGCCGCGACGGATGATCGAGACGGGCGAGGCGTTCTTCACGTCCCTCGGCTTCGAGCCGCTGCCGGACACGTTCTGGGAGCGCTCGTTGTTCACTCAGCCGCCCGACCGGGAGGTCGTGTGCCACGCGTCGGCCTGGGACGTCGACAACGTCGACGACCTGCGCATCAAAATGTGCACCGAGGTCGACGCGGAGGACTTCCAGACCGTGCATCACGAGCTGGGGCACAACTTCTATCAGCGCGCGTACGCCGGGCAGGATTTCCTGTTTCGCGACGGCGCGCACGACGGTTTCCACGAGGCAATCGGCGATTTCGTGGCGCTGTCGATCACGCCGGAGTACCTGCGCGAGATCGGGCTGATCGACGAGGTGCCGGATGCGTCCGCAGACCTGGGGCTGCTGATGCGGCAGGCGCTCGACAAGATCGCCTTTCTGCCTTTCGGGATGCTGATGGATCAGTGGCGCTGGCGCGTGCTGCGCGGCGAGGTTGCGCCCGAGGACTACAACTCGGCGTGGTGGGCGCTGCGCGAGCAGTATCAGGGTGTCGTGCCGCCGGTCGAGCGGCCGCCGGAGGCGTTCGACCCCGGCGCGAAATACCACATTCCGGCGAACGTGCCGTATCTGCGTTACTTCCTGTCGTTCATCATGCAGTTCCAGTTCCATCAGGCGGCGTGCGAGATGGCGGGCTGGGACGGGCCGCTGCACCGTTGCTCGATTTACGGCAACGAGGAAGTCGGACGGCGGTTCCAGGCGATGCTGGAGCTCGGGCAGTCGCAGCCCTGGCCGGATGCGCTGGAGGCGTTCACCGGTACCCGCGAGATGGACGGCTCGGCGATCATCGCGTACTTCGAGCCGCTGATGTCGTACCTCGAGGAGCGCAACGCCGGGCGGCAGTGCGGTTGGTGACCCCTTAGGCTTCAGCCGAAGACCGAAGACCGAAGACCGAAGCTCGCTTCGTTCGGCGGAGTCGCGGGCGGGCCGCGGCTCGCACCTTCTCTTTCGCGGACACGCCGTGAATACGTCCCTGTAGGCTCGTCTGCCGACGTCCTGTCGGCAGACGGTCCGCGAAAGAGAAGGTCCGATCCGCAACCCTGTTCGATGTCGCGCGGTCTTCGTTCCCCTCGATGAACGTTCGCGGTGCCGCCACGTGCGTCGGGTTCGGTGCGGTCGCTGGCGCTGGCGCTGGTGAAAGCAGTCGGCAGTGGATGTGCCGCGCTCGGGTCGGCGAAGAGCGAACGCAGCTGCTAACCGTTCGGAGGGCCGCGGCCCGATTGCGGTAAGGCTAATCGAAGAGGTCTTGACGGAGTGCCGCTGCGGTCAGGTGCCGTCGGTCTGGACCGGGATGTCGAAGCGGTCGCAGTAGCGGCGGAAGCGGGCGAGCTCGGCGGCGCGGTCGAGGCCGTATTCCGCCAGCGAGTAACGGTGGACGCCGTGCTTGTTTTTCGGGTTGGCGGCCAGGAACGACTGCATCGCGCCTTTCGCCTCGTCCGCCAGCGGCCAGCCGAGGAAGTCGTAGATCTTCTCTATCGTCCCGATCGGCGCGCTCTCGATCTCGTCGAAAGCGACGTCGAGGAACTGCCCGGGCGCGGAGCGGTCGCGGACGTCGAGGAAATCGTGCAGCGCGCGGGACCAGCGGTCGGTCCAGTCGGCCGCGATCTCCCGCGGGTCTGCGTGGTCGCTGAATGCGCGGCGCAGCACCGTGGCGTGGCTCGCCATCGACGCCATGACGCGCAGCGGATCGCGGTGCGTCTGGATGATGCGAGCGTCGGGGTATCGCTCGAGCAGCGCACCCAGCGCAAACAGGTGCCCCGGCGCTTTCAGAACCCAGCGCTTGCCGGGATCGTTCGGCTCGAGGTGCTGCAGAAAGCGGCGGTGGAAGTCGTAGGCGAGCTTCTGCGAGTCGTTCTCGAACCAGTCCTCGTACGACCGCACGTCGTGCGTCGTGTGGAACTGAATGCTCATGAAAACCTGCGCCGTGATCGCGATGCATTCCTGCGGCAGATCCGGCGCGATCGGATGGATCTTCTTGAACTCGGGCGCGAGCCGATTCGCCCACGCGAGCCGAGACGCCGTCCTTTTGCGCGTCTCCGCGGCTCTGTCCGGCTCGCGGTCGCGGCGCGAGGGAAACATGACTTCCCATGTCAGCGGCACGCGATTCGCGCTGTCCCTGCTCATCAGGCCGTGCAGCAGTGTCGTGCCCGTGCGCGGCAGGCCGATGATGAAGACGGGTTTCGCGATCGGAACCTGCTCGATCGAAGGATCCCGTGCACGGTCCGCCTCGAGATGCAGAAGGTTCTCGAGGAGGCTGACGATCATCTCGCGGACGGTGATGCGCCCGAGCATGGTCAGACGCGATTCCCGGCGGTACGCTTCGAGCAGCCGCTCGAGCGGATCCTCGAAGGGCCAGGCGCCGAAGTCGGCGAGATCGGCGCGGCGCTTGGCCGAGTGCTCGAGCGATTCAAGGTCGAGGCCCGGCCCGTCGATGCCGACGCGCTGCAGCGCGCGGCCGCCTGTGTTCAGCGCGCCGACCGCGGCCGACACGCAATTGCGGGAAAAATCCATCGCTGAATCCGGAAGGCTTGCTACTATTCGCGCGGCATTGTGGCTTAGGAGCCCCGCATCGGCAATGCGGGCAGGAGCACGGGGTCGGGACGGATGACGCTGGAGCAGATACGAGCACTGATTCGAGACGTGCCGGACTTCCCGAAGCCCGGCATCGTCTTCAAGGACATCACGCCGCTGGTCGCACACCCGGAAGCCTTTCGTGCCGCCGTAGATCACTTGGCCGAGCGCACGGAGCCATACCGTCCGGATGCACTGCTCGCGATCGAGTCCCGCGGCTTCATCTTCGGCACCGCGCTTGCGCAGCGACTGAACGTCGAGATGCACCTCGTGCGCAAGCGAGGCAAGCTGCCGCGGCAGACGGTCAGCGCCGAGTATCAGCTCGAGTACGGCACCGATCACCTCGAGGTGCACGCCGACTCGATCCGCGCGGGCGGGCGTTACCTGATCGTGGACGACCTGATCGCCACCGGCGGCACGGCAGCCGCAACGGCGTCGCTCGTCGAGCGGCACGATGCCGTCGTCGCGGCGTACGCATTTCTTATCGAGCTGAAATTCCTGGACGGCCGCAAAGCGCTCGGCGACGCGCCGGTCGTCAGTCTGATCGAGTACTGAAACAGGATGCCGCGGCGTGTCAGTACGCGCGCTGCAGGATGAACTCGCTGAGCCAGCGCAGGCCTTCCGAATCCCGGCCGAAAGCGTCGAGCGCGTCGATCGCGCCGCGGTACACCTCGTCCGCCCGGCGGCGGGCGCCGTCCACGCCGAGCACGGACGGGTAGGTCGACTTCTCGTTGGCGCTGTCGCTGCCGGAGCTCTTGCCGAGCGTCTCCGTGTCCTGCTCGATCTCGAGCAGATCGTCGCGGATCTGGAAGACGAGGCCGATGTCGCTCGCGAAGGTGTCGAGCAGCTCGCGCTGCTGCCGTGACAGCTCACCGAGCTCCGCCGGCATCATGATGGCGGCTCTGATCAGCTGACCCGT
>JAFGNC010000093.1 GCA_016927175.1 Gammaproteobacteria bacterium
GATCGCCGGTGCGCATGCGCGTGCTGGGACAGCGCGCGACGTACTACTGCTCCGCCTGCCAGCGCTAGCGGAAGAGGGATCCGGAAAAAGGCGGAAAAAGGGGTCAGGGCCCTTTTCGGCGAGAAAAGGGCCCTGACCCCTTTTCCGCGTTTAAAGGGCCCTGACCCCTTTTCCACGTTTAAAGGGCCCTGACCCCTTAAAGGGCCCTGACCCCTTTTCGGTCGAACGGTCTGTCAGTCGCCGAGCGCGACGCCTTCGCGGCGCGGGTCGGCGCCGCCGCGCAGCACGCGCCGGCCGTCCCGGTGGTCGACGACGATGCCGTGCAGCCCGCTGTTCAGGTTGCGCGGCACGACGCGGTGGCCCATCTCCTCGAGCTCGTCGCGCCGCTCGGTCAGCGCCGTCCGCTCCTCCAGCTCGATCGGGCTATCGTCCTGCGCGACGATGTGCGGGGCGGAGACGGCCTGCTGCACGTCGAGCCCGAAGTCGAGCACGTTGACGAGCGCCTGCGACACGTAGTTGATGATCCGCGTGCCGCCCGGAGAGCCGATCGCGAGCTTCAGCCGGCCCTCGCCGTCGAGCACGAGCGTCGGCGCCATGCTGCTCAGCGGCCGCTTGCCGGGCTCGGCCCGATTCGCGACGGGACGGCCGAAACGGGTCGGCTCGAACGAGAAATCCGTCAGCTGGTTGTTCAGGATGAAGCCGCCGACCATCAGCTGACTGCCGAAAGCGCCCTGCACGCTCGTCGTCATCGATACCGCGTCGCCCCAGCGGTCGACGATCGAAAAATGACTCGTGGACGGGATGTCCTGCCGCGGACCGGCCGAGAAATCCCAGTGCCGGGCCTGGAGCGGCTCGCCGGCCGCGACGCTGGACAGAGCGCGGTCCGGCTCGATCAGCGCCGCCCGCCGCGCCAGATAATCCGGGTCGAGCAGCGCGGCGACGGGCGCGTCGACGAACTCGGGGTCGCCCAGATACAGATTCCGGTCCGCGAAAGCGAGCCGCCCGGCCTCGGCCAGGAGGTGCAGCGTCCGCGGCGACTCCGGCGCATCGGCGGCGAGGTCGAAATGGCCGAGGATGCCGAGGATCTGCTGCACCGTCACGCCGCCCGAGGACGGCAGCTGCGGGCCGCAGACGCGCCATTCGCGGTACGGCGAGCACAGCGGCGCCGATTTGCGCGGCTCGTAGGCGGCAAGATCCTCGAGCGTCATGCGGCCCGCGCGGACGGAGTTGTCCCGGACCTCGCGGACGATCGCTTCCGCGAGCTCGCCCGTGTACATCGCGTCGGCGCCTTCCGACGCGAGCAGCCGCAGCGTGTCGGCGTACTCGCGGTTCACGAGCCGATGGCCGGTCGGCAGCGCGTTGCCGTCCGCGTCGTAGAAATGCGCGCGGAAGTCCTCGCCGCGCGCGAAGCGGGCGTAGCGGTCCAGCAGGAAATAGAGCCGCGGCGAGATCTCGAACCCGCGCTCCGCGAGCCGGATCGCGGGCTCGAACAGCTCCTTCCACGGCAGCCGGCCGTGGTCGCGGTGGGCGGCCTCGAGCATGCGCATGACGCCCGGCACGCCGACCGAGATCCCGCCGATGCCGACCGCCGGGAACGGCGCCGGGCGTCCATCCTCGTCGAGGAACATGTCGGGCGTCGCGGCCGCCGGCGCCGTCTCGCGGCCGTGGTAGGCGTCCAGACCCGGCTCGGCCGCGCCGTCCTCCGGCGCGTCGTAGACGAGCATGAACGCGCCGCCGCCTATGCCGGACGACTGCGGCTCGACCATCGACAGCACGAGCTGCACGGCGATTGCGGCATCGACGGCGCTGCCGCCGGCGCGCAGGATCGTGAGGCCCGCTTCGGAAGCGTGGGGATTCGCCGCGACGACCATGTGCGTCTCGGCGGTGACGGGCTCGTCGGCCGGGCGTGCCGGCGCGAACGGCAGCAGCAGGACCGCGGCGACCAGCGCCGACGACAGTGTTCGGATTCTCGATACGTTCATCTGTGCCCGTTCAGGCTCGGCCCGCGTACTTGGCCTTCAGCCGCTCCTCGACGTAGGGATGCACGAAAGGCGACACGTCTCCGCCGTACTCCGCGATCTCCCGGACCAGCGTCGACGACACGAACGTGTAGTGCTCCGTCGGCGTCAGGAACACGGTCTCGACGTCCGGGTTCAGGTGCCGGTTCATCGTCGCGAGCTGGAACTCGTACTCGAAATCCGATACGGCCCGCAGGCCCCGGATGATGACCTTCAGGTTGCGCTGCCGCGCGAAGTCCACCGTCAGGCCCTCGTAGCCGCTGACGATGACCTGCGGCACGTCCTTCAGCACCTCCCGCGCGAGCGCGACGCGCTCGTCGAGCGAGAACAGCGGCGCCTTGCGCGGGCTCGCCGCGATCGCCACCACGACGCGGTCGTACAGCTCGGCGCAGCGGCGCAGCAGGTCCTCGTGGCCGCGGGTGATCGGGTCGAAAGTGCCCGGGTACATGGCGCCGACAGTCATGGCGCGCATTGTAGCCTGAAAGCTTCGTCGGCCCGTTCGCTATCCGGACGCGAGCAGACCGAACTCGACGGAGCCCGCGCGGGCGCGCCTGTGCCACTCCGTTCCGGCGATATCGGGCAGGCCCTCGCCCGCCGGCCGCTCGACATAGACGAGCGCGCGAGGCGCGAGCAGCGGCAACAGCGCCGCGATGATCGGCTCGACCGGCTGCGCGTAAGGCGGGTCGACGAATGCGAGATCGAGCCGCGTGCCGACCGGCCGCGCCAGAAAGTCCTCGGCCCGGCCGCACACGACGTGTGCGTTCGCGCCGAGCTTCTCGACATGCGCGCTCAGAGCGCGCGCCAGCGCGGCGTCGCGCTCGACGAGCCAGGCCTCGGCCGCGCCGCGTGACAGCGCCTCGAGGCCGAGGCAGCCGGTGCCGGCGTAAAGATCGACACAGCGCGCGCCGCCGACACGCTCACGCAGCCAGTTGAACAGCGTCTCGCGCACGCGGTCCGGCGTCGGCCGAACACCGGCCGACGCCGGGATCGGCAGGCGTCTGCCGCGCCATTCGCCGCCGATGATTCTGAGGCTGCCGGGTGCGCCGCCTCGGTTCTTCTTCGCCATCGCTCGCTTCGCCTGCGCGCCCGCCGTGCTCGGTGTCCAATTGTGCAGCACGCCTGCCGTATAATCTCCGCGCGCGGCGCACCGCCATGCGTTGTTCTCACATCTCGACCGTTCACCTCCAACCTCATCCGGACCTGCGATCACCGAAGTGGCTGCCGAATCTGAAGCCCGGAAGGGCAACGGCTTTTTCGCGAAGCTGAAATCGCGCCTGAACCGCGGCAAGAGCTGGCTGACCGGCGACCTGTTCGGCCTGTTCGGCAAGGGCCTCGACGAGGAGTCGCTCGAGGAGCTCGAGGAGAGGCTGCTGACGGCCGACGTCGGCGTCGAGGTCACCGACTGGCTGATCGAGCGTCTCAGGAAGACGCGCGCGTCGGCCGGCGACTCGGCCGAGGCCGCCGTGGGCGCGCTGCGGGACGGGTTGAAGGAGCTGCTCGGGCCGGTCGAGGTGCCGCTGCGGATCGATCCGGCGCACAAACCTTTCGTGATCCTCGTCGTCGGCGTCAACGGGACCGGCAAGACCACGACGATCGGCAAGCTCGCGCACCGGCTGAAGAACGAGGGGCACTCCGTCATGCTGGCCGCCGGAGACACGTTCCGGGCCGCGGCCGTCGAGCAGCTGCAGGAGTGGGGCGCGCGAACGAAGACGGAGGTCGTCGCGCAGGCGCCGGGCGCGGATCCGGCGGCCGTGCTGCACGACGCGTTCGCGGCCGCCCGCGCGCGCGGCGTCGACGTTCTGCTCGCGGACACGGCCGGCCGGCTGCACACCTCGGCCGGCCTGATGGACGAGCTGCAGAAGATCAAGCGCGTCGTCGGCCGCGCC
Organism: Gammaproteobacteria bacterium; assembly: GCA_016927175.1. Taxonomy (GTDB): domain Bacteria; phylum Pseudomonadota; class Gammaproteobacteria; order Steroidobacterales; family Rariloculaceae; genus ZC4RG20. The sequence continues at coordinate 3,905 of JAFGNC010000093.1, forward strand.
GACCCGTCGGCGCCGCACGAGGTGCTTCTGATCGTCGACGCGAGCCAGGGGCAGAATGCGCTGACGCAGGCGAAAGAGTTCCACCAGCGCCTCGGCGTGACCGGGCTCGCCATCACGAAGCTCGACGGCACGGCCAAGGGCGGCATCGTCCTCGCGATCGCGAAGAAGCTCGCCGTGCCGGTTCGCTACGTCGCGGTCGGCGAAAGCGTCGACGACCTCGACGGCTTCGTCGCGGATCAGTTCATCTCGGCGCTGATCGGGGAGCAGGCGGGTTGATCCGCTTCGAGCACGTCCACAAACGCTATCCGAACGGCAAGGACGCACTGCGAGGGATCAGCTTCTCGCTCGAGCGCGGCGAGATGGCCTTCCTGACCGGCCCGTCCGGCGCGGGCAAGAGCACGCTCCTGAAGCTGATCACGCTGATCGAGAAGCCGTCGCGCGGCACGGTGCTCGTCAACAACCAGAACACGTCGCGCGTATCGCGGCGCCGGATCCCGCGGTTCCGGCAGCGGATCGGCGTGGTGTTTCAGGACCACAAGCTGCTGTACGACCGGTCCGTGTTCGACAACGTCGCGCTGCCGCTCGTGATCGGCGGGCTCGGGCCGCGGGAGATCGCGCGGCGCGTGCGCGCGGCGCTCGATCAGGTGGGCCTGCTCGGCCGCGAGCGCCACGCGCCCATCACGCTGTCGACCGGCGAGCAGCAGCGCGTCGGCATCGCGCGCGCCGTCGCGAGCCGGCCGGACGTCGTCGTCGCGGACGAGCCGACCGGCAACCTCGACCCGGAGCTGTCGCTCGAGATCATGCGGCTGTTCGAGCGCTTCAACGAGGTCGGCGTCACGATGCTGATCGCGACGCACGACCTCGACCTGATCAGCCGGATGAGCCACCGGCGCCTGCGGATCGTGGACGGGCAGGTCGCGGCCGACGTGCCGGCCGGCGAGGCGGGACACGACTGGGAGGCGGGCGATTAACCGCTACTTCGCGCTGCACGCACAGAACCTGGTCGGAGCGCTCGGGCGGCTCGCGCGCCAGCCCTTCGCGACCGCTCTGACCGTGCTCGTCATCGCGATCGCGCTCGCGCTGCCTGCCGGGCTGCGGGTCATCGTCAACAACGTCGGCAGCGTGAGCGGCTCGTGGCAGGGCGCGGCCGACTTCTCGGTCTACCTGGCCGAGGACGTCGGCGACGAGCGGGCCGCGGCGCTCGCGGACGAGATCCGGGCGCGGGACGACGTCGCCGACGTGACGCTGATCGACCGCGAGCAGGCGCTCGCCGATTTCCGCGCGCGCTCGGGCTTCGGCGCCGCGCTCGACGCGCTCGAGCACAACCCGTTGCCGCACACGCTCGTCGTGCGCCCGGCGGGCGGGGCTTCCGGCAGTGTCGAGGCGCTGGCGCAGGCGCTCAGCGCCGACCCCGCCGTGCACCTCGTGCAGCTCGACACCGAGTGGGTGGCCCGGCTGCGCGCGATCCTGGAGCTGACGTCGCGGGTCGTCGACGTCGTGACGGTGCTGCTCGGTCTCGGCGTCGTGCTCGTGATCGGCAATACGATCCGGCTCGAGATCAACAACCGCAGCGTCGAGATCGAGGTCATGAAGCTGGTGGGCGGCAGCGACGGCTTCATTCGCCGGCCGTTCCTGTACCTCGGCTTCTGGTACGGGCTCGGCGGGGCGCTGGTCGCAGCGCTGCTGATCGCGGCGGCGCTGGCGCTGCTGCGCTCGCCCGCCGCGGCCCTGGCGGCCCTGTACGGCAGCGACTTCCGGCTGGCGGGCCTCAGCGCGTCGCAGGCGGCGCTGCTGCTCGGCGGCGGGGCGCTGCTAGGCTGGGCCGGCGCGGGTCTTGCAACAGCCCGGCACTTGCGGGCGATCGAGCCGCGTTAGGCAGAACCCCCGCCGTCGTTAGCACTCTAATGCCGCGAGTGCTAGTATTGCCCGCGACAGACGGGAGGAGCGATATGGCCACTGCGATTACCTTGAGAAACAACGACTTCATGCTCGCCGGCCCGGTCGGCAGCCTGGATCATTACATCCAGATGGTCAACAGCCTGCCGGTCCTCGGTCCCGACGAGGAACGGGAGCTGGCCGTGCGGCTCCGCAACGAGAACGACCTCGACGCGGCGCGGCAGCTGGTGCTCGCCCACCTGCGCTTCGTCGTGCACATCGCCCGGGGCTACGCGGGCTACGGCCTGCAGCTCGGCGACCTGATCCAGGAAGGCAACATCGGCCTGATGAAGGCCGTGAAGCGCTTCGACCCGGACGTCGGCGTCCGGCTGGTCTCGTTCGCGGTCCACTGGATCCGCGCCGAAATTCACGAATTCGTATTGAGGAACTGGCGGCTCGTCAAAATTGCGACCACCAAGGCCCAGCGCAAGCTGTTCTTCAACCTTCGCAAGGCCAAGAAGCACCTCGGCTGGCTCAGCAAGGACGAGACGGAGGCGGTCGCGCGCGACCTCGGGGTCTCGGCGCGCGAGGTCACGGAGATGGAGCAGCGCCTCAGCGGCCAGGACGTCTCCTACGACCCGGACCCGGCGGATGACGAGGATTATGCGCCGATGGCGTACCTGCCGAGCTCCGACGCGGATCCGGCCGAGGCCGTCGAGCGCGAGGACTGGTCTGCGGATGCGCACGACCGGCTGGACGACGCCCTGACGCAGCTCGACCCGCGCAGCCGCGACATCCTGGCGCGGCGCTGGCTGACCGACAGCAAGGCCACGCTGCACGAGCTCGCGGCGGAATACAGCGTCTCGGCGGAGCGGATCCGGCAGATCGAAGCGAGCGCGATCGGCAAGCTCAGGACGATGATGGCGGCGTGAGCGCCGGCGGCCGATCGGGCCGCCGCACGCACGCCTCGTTCGATTCCGCCGGCCCCCGTGAGCCGCACGCGGCACACGCGGGACCGGGTTCCGGATCCGGCCTCCGGGCCTCCCTAGATGTGTAAAGCCACCAGGTTGTTCATGAAGAGTCGGCTTATCGGAGGCAGGTAGTCGAGGCTGGCATGAGGCCGATGC
>JAFGNC010000094.1 GCA_016927175.1 Gammaproteobacteria bacterium
AGCGATGGCGCGCTCTCCCGGATGATGCCATGCAGGCGTTCCCCAATCTCCCGATACTGTGCGGGGGCCCCGCGGAGCTTGGCGAGGACGGCGTCGTCACCTTTCTTCGTGAACATGTGTTCGGACCTCCTTCATCGCCGCCTCGAGCGCGGCGTGTGCTCACTATCGTCGCTTTCATCTCGTGGCGCGACGCGCGGACCTGCAGTCCGCCCGTAAACAGCAGCCACGACTGCCGTAGTCTACCGAACCAGAACCCGAGCCGGCATCATTCCTCGAGTCATGTCACGATGTCGCCGAGGATTCCGCGGATGCGCGCTCGTTGATATGCCGGCAACGTTGTTAGGGAGGTAAACCTATGGAATCAGCAGTCGAGAAGCTCGTCGACGACTTCGAGGAAGGCCATCTTTCCCGGCGCGATCTCGTGAAAGCGTTGACGGCGATCGCGGCGGCCGGTACGGCGACGAGCGCCAAGGCCCAGGAGACCCCCTTCGTCTCGACGGCGATCGACCACATCAGCGTGCAGGTGGAGACTCTCGCGCCGTCGATCGAGTTCTATCAGACGATCTTCGGGCTCTCGATCCTGAATCAGGACGAGGCCAACAGGATCGTGCGAATGGGGCCGGCGGGCGGAAGCATCATCGTCTCGCTGCATGAGAAGGCGCCGACCGGAATCGTCGATCACTACGCCATCGCCGTTCGCGGATTCGAGCAACAGCGGGTTACGCAAGCGTTGGCCGAGCACGGTCTCGAAGCCGAGCAGAATCTCGACTATGGGTTCTATGTTCGGGATCCGGCGGGGATTCCGGTGCAGATCGTCGGGTCGCGATAGCGCGGCCGCGGTGGGACGGCTCGGCAAGCAACACAGGCAGGCTCAGACGATGTAGTAGGCCGTGACCAGCATCCGCCCACACATCAAGGCAATGCTCGACCCTGCGCTACACGCCGCCGTCGACGAGCTGCACCCGCTCGCGTACGGCGAGCCTCCGGCGCCCCATCACGACCTGCCGGCCCACGTCCGCGCCGCGTCGGCCATACGCCGGCTGCAGCGCCACCTCGTCATCGTGCAGGACGACGTCAACGCTTTCGCGATCTTCGATCCCGAGGACGGCGACGTGTTTCCGGTCATGTTGCCGCGAGGCCCCGGCGAGCGCCGCACCTTCGACGACATCATCGGCAACAAGCGTCACAAGATGGATCTCGAAGCGCTCGCATTGCTGCCGGACGAGCGGCTCGTCGCGTTCGGCTCCGGAGCAAGCGCTCCGCGCGAGAGTCTCGCCGTCCTGTCCCGGCGAGAGCCGCCCTTCGTACGGGACGGCGCCGAGCTCTATCGATCGCTGCGCGCGCAATCCGCTTTCGCGGGCTCGCAGCTCAACATCGAGGGCGCCGTCGTGGCGGGAGGAAGGCTGCTGCTCTTCCAGCGGGGCAACGGCGCGGTGAGCGCCGGGCGGGCGCCGAACAACGCTATCGCAACGATCGATCTCGAAACCTTCGTTCGATGGCTCGACAGCCGCGGCCCGTTGCCGCCGCTCCTCGACGTGACGCCCTTCGATCTCGGCGAGATCGGCGGCTCGCCGCTCGGCTTCACGGACGCCGCCCTGGCGCGCGACGGGCGCATCGCCGTCATCGCCTGTGCCGAGGATTCAGCCGATGCGCTCACGGACGGACCGGTGCTCGGCTGTCGGTTCGGTTGGCTGGAGCCGGGCGGCGCATTGCGAATGACGGATGTGATCGAGGACGGCCGCCCCACTCGCCTCAAACTCGAGGGCATCGAGGGCAGACCGGATACGACGGGCGAATTCGACGTGGTCGCGGACGGCGACGACCCGCTGGCGCCTTCGCTGCTCGGGCGGCTCGCGGTTCGGGAGTAATGGCCAGGATGGACCCGGCTGCGAACGCCACCTCCGGGTGGCGGACGGCTAAAGTCACTCGATCAGCCAACCGATGCCCCGCAGTGCGAGCTGGCGGAACACCTTTTCCATCTCCGCCGGGGGCATCGCCGGCCTGCGGCGGAGGCTGGACGACAGCACCGTCAGGAACGTGCCGACGACGAACTGAACGACGACGTCCGGCGGCACCGTGGAGGCGCCGAGGCGCGGCGAGAGCTCCTTCCGCACGGCGTCGCCGATGATCCGGCGCAGCTCGTTCGCCGCGACGACGCCGCCGCGGCTGCCGACGAGCGCCCGATAGGCGTGCCGGTACTCGCATGCGTGCTCGAAGACCGCGCGGCTGAACAGCAGGGCATCCTTCGATCGCACTTGATCTGCACTGTCGCGCTGCTCGTCGACGAGCAATGCCCGCAGCTGCTCGAAGCTCTTGCGCAACAGGTCGTCCTTCCCGGTGTAGTGCGCATAGAACGTGGAGCGGCCGACATCGGCCTCGTCGATGATGTCCTGCACCGTCACGGCCTCGTAACCCTTGCGGGTGATGAGGGCGATCAGCGCGCCCTGTAACGCCTTGCGGGTGCGTGCCGCCCGGCGGTCGATCGACTGCGCCATCTTCCGATCCTCGACCCGTTTCCGAACGACGCGCCCCGCGGTGTTCGATAGCGGATTTCCGGCGCGAATCGTCCGTTGTGAAAGCCGAACACTATGTTCAGTATCTTACATGGCGTCCGGAGGTGCCGCCATACGAAGGCGAAGCGCCGGAACCTCGAATCCGTTCAAGCCATATAGAGCAAGCCATACAGAAGGAGACTCCGCCATGATCGACTTCGCCGGAAACGTCGTCATCATGTCCGTCATCGTCCTCCTGAGCGGTGTTCTCGTCGGCTCGCTTCGCGTCGGCACGGCGAAGCGCGCGTTCATCCTCGCCGCGCTCGGGGCCTGGGTCGGGCTCACGATGGCGTTCGGCTCCGCGGGCCTGTACGCCGACGCCGGTGCGACGGTTCCGCTCGCCGGCGTGATGTTTGCGATTCCCCTCGTCGCGATCGCCGCCGTCTCCGCGCTGTCGCCTGCCGTGCGGGCGGCGTTGCTCGCGCTGCCGATGCCGCTGCTGATCGCTCTGAACGTCGCCCGTGTCTTCGGCGCGTTCTTCCTCGCTCTGGCGGCCGTCGACCGGCTCGGCGGCCC
>JAFGNC010000530.1 GCA_016927175.1 Gammaproteobacteria bacterium
ACGGCGAAGCCGCCACGGAGGCCGAAGTCGGCAACGAGGCCGATGGCGAGGCCGATTCCGAAGCCGAAGCCGATCCCGAAGCCGAAGCCGAAGCTGAGGCGGAAGCTGAGATCGACGCGGAGGCGGAAGCTGAGGCCGAAGCGAACGCGGAAGCTGACGCCGATGCGCAGGCGGAAGCGGACGTCGATGCGGAGGCGGACGCAGAGGCCGACGCCGACGCGGAAGCGGAAGCCCAATCCGAAGCCGAAGAGCAGGCCGACGCCGACGCCGAAGAACCGGCAGCAAAGCCGATCGATGCCGGCTCCGCCGACGAGGACGCGCGCGAATCCGACCGCTCCCGGCGCGAAGCCGATCTCGCCGGACCCGTGATGCGCTTCGAGTCCGACCGGGGCGTGACGACGCGAAACGGGAACGTCGTGACCGACTGGCTCGGGCGGCAGACAGACGGTCAGTCCGGCCGTTCAGATGCGAGCGGCCGCTTCGTCGCGCTCGGCGCGCCGAGGCTGCTGCTCGGCGCACTGAACGGTCTGCCGATCATCCGCTTCGAAGGCGATTCGATGGAGGGCGCCGACGGGCTGGAGGCGCTTCCGCTAGGCGACGAGGATCGCAGCCTCTACCTCGTCGTGCGCTATCAAAGCAACGGTTCCGGCGGCCTGGCCTGGAGCGACTGGACCGGCGACCGCGCTTTCGGCATCGGCGTCGGCGAGCAGGGGCTGCTGCGGGCCAGAGTCGGCGACCCCGAGCAGAACCTCGTTTCGCCCGAGCCCGGCGTCGGCCGCGGATGGCTGGTGCACGCGGTCGTCTACGAAGCCGGGCAGCTCAGCCACTACGTGAACGGCAATCTGATCGACACGCGTATCCATGCTCTCGATACGGCAGCCGCGCGGCTCGTCCTCGGCGCCGACGCCGGGTCCGGCGCGGGCGAGCAGGGCGCGGGCGAGCAGGGCGCGGGCGACCAGGGGGCGGGCGACCAGGGCCGAGACGATGCGGCCGGACGGATTGCGGCAGGTCACGGCACCGACGGCAGCGCCAACGGCCGCATGGACGTCGCGGCTGTTCTGATCTACGACCGAGCGCTCGGGCCGACGGAGCACGACCAGGTGACGCGCTACCTCGAAGCCCGGTACGGCATCGGCGACGGGGAGCCGCGCGGAGACGGAGTGGCGGCGCCGGTCGCGAACGACGACGCCGCGGTTGCCGGAATCGGCGAGTCCGTCACGATCGACGTCCTGGCGAACGACGTCGATCCCGACGGCGCCCTGGAGCAATCCACTTTGCTGCTGACCGCGGAGCCTTCACGCGGCGTTGCAATCGTCGACGCGGACGGCTCCGTCACCTACTCGCCCGTCGGCTCGTCCGGCGGCACGGATTCACTGCGCTACGTCGTGTACGACGACAGCGGGCTCGTATCGAACGAAGCGCTCGTAACGATAGAAGTCACAGCAGAGAACTGATCCGAGACGGCAAGCGGGTCGAGGGGGCGACGCGGCATGCAGGCCGACGGATCGGCAAACGACCGGCCACGAACATTGCACGGAGGATGCAGACGGAACGCAACGGCAGACGGATGACGCCGCATTGCGGCGGTGCCTGGTTACAAAATGGTGCGTTCGAAAGAGCGTGGGTTTAAGGCCAAAAAGAATCGTGTAGCAAGAAAAACCAGATGCTACAGAGTACGAACCATGTCATATGCGTGGGTGCTGGCTTTCAATTGCATGGTTACAGCTGCTTTGCTGGCCTTGTTCCGACCGCTTGCTTTGAGAATCAACCTGACGGACATACCGAATCACCGAAAGAACCACGAAGGAGCGGTGCCGTTGGTCGGCGGCATCGCAATCTACGCGGGCTTGCTGTCGACGTTCCTGCTGCTCGGCCTGCCGATCGACCGGCACGTTGCCGCGCTGCTGCTGGCGGGAGGCATCCTGGTCACGGTGGGAGTGATCGATGACTGGATCGAAGTCCCGCCTCTGGTCCGGCTCGTCGCCCAGGCGACCGCCGCGCTGATTCTGTGCTTCGGCGGCGTCGTCGTCGCCGACCTCGGCGAGCTGCTCGTGCCCGGCCACACGATCGCGCTCGGCGTGCTGGCAGTCCCGTTCACGACGTTCGCGGTCGTGGCGCTGATCAACTCCGTCAACATGTCCGACGGGCTCGACGGGCTCGCGGGCTCGCAGACGCTGATCTCGCTCGGCGGCATCGCCGCGGTGACCGTGCTGGCTGGGCAAGCCGAGTCGGCCGTCCCGCTCCTGGCGGTGTGCGGCGGCGTCGTTGCTTTCCTGGCGTTCAATCTGCGCCGGCCCTTCCTTCCGCGGGCAAGCGTTTTCCTCGGCGATGCGGGCAGCAACTTTCTCGGCCTCGTTCTGGCGTGGGCGCTGATTCGGGCCGCGCAGGCGGAGCCGGGCGGCATCATGCCCGCCGCCGCGCTGTGGTTCGTCTCGCTGCAGGTTTTCGACACGGTGGAAATCGTCGTGCGACGGATCGTGCGCAGACGCTCGCCGTTCGACGCCGACAGGGAGCACCTCCATCACGTCTTTCTTCTCGCCGGCTTCACGATCAGCGAGACGGTCCTCGCGATGGGACTGTTCGCGGCCGGCGGCGTCGTGGTGGGCGTGCTCGCCGTCGCGCTGCAGCCGCCCGACGGCGCCGTCTTTTTCGGTTTCGTCGTCAGCTGCGGTGTTTTTCTCGCCTACGTTCTGCGGACGTGGCGCACGATGCACTTTCTGCGGCGATCGATCTGCCGGCGGCGGTCGATTCACGACCGGCGCAGAACGCCGGGGCTCGCGTGGGCGGGACCCGAACGCCGATCCGGTCTCGAGCGGCGATCGGTGGTGCCAGGCGTCGCGTACGGCCATGGCGTCGCGGCTGACGCAGCGCAAAGCCACGGCCTGCCGACGGCGTATTCGATCGCTCAGGCCCGGGCAACGGGCAGAAGCGGTGGCGACGACATTCTCCTTCAGAAGCCGCAGCCGATCGGCAAGAGCGGAAGACGCTTTCGGCGGCGCACGCGCGGCGCCTGAGTCCTCTGCCGATCAGAACCGCCGGCTCAGGTACACGCTGACGCCGCTGACGTCGTAGAAGTTGTCCGGGCTGCCGCCCTGCGGATCCGTCGGCAGCAGGTTGTCGCGCGCGACCTTGTCGCCGAAGCGCAGATCCACGCCGAGATCCCATCCCGGCAGCAGCTCCCTGAACTGCACGCCGGCGCCGAGATAGTAGCCGTACGCCGGCGTCGCGAGGTCGAGCCGCGCGGCGCCGAGGAAGGCGCCGACCGAGAAGCGCTCCGACACATGGCGGCGGTAGTCGAAGGCGCGCACGGCGAGCAGCATGTCCGAGCCGAGGCCGCTGACCTCGACCCGCGCGCCGATCTCGCCGCGCTCGCCGACGCGGCGCGACGCGCCGAAGCCGACGTGCAGGCCCGACTCGGTCGAGTCCACCGTGCCCTCGACGTTCGCGATCATGCCTTCGACGCGGCTCGTCTGTGCGCCGACGTCGACGAAGAACTCCGCGGAGGCCGGCGCAGCGAATGCGAGCGCCGGCAGCAAAGCGCAGAAAAATGTTCGGCACGTGTCCCGCATCTGCCAATCCTCGATCAGAACCGAATGAACGCGCCGACGCGCGAAAACTCTTCGCCGAACACGTCGCGCCCGAGCGTCACCTCGCCGCCGACGAAGAAGTCCTGCCGCCACCGCCGGCTGTAACGCACGTCGAGCAGGTGCGCCCGCTCGTACTCCGGCGCGGTGTAGTCCTCGTTGTCGACGGTGCGGTAAGTCCCCTGAATCAGCCCGCCGCGGCCGAGCTGCCAGCCGACGCGAGCCATCATGCTCTGCCCGCCGACCCCGTCGCGCGGCACGCGCCAGTCGCCGCCCCAGTGGCCGAGCACGTTGCCTTCGTTCGTGAGCCCGTCGCGGTAGACGTGGTGCACATACCAGCCGTTCTGCCACTCGCTGGCCTCGAACGTCAGATCCAGGTTCGGGCCGATGCGCGGGAAGCGCACGCCCATCGACAGCGCCGCGTTGCCGAGCCGCCAGTCCGTCGTCCGCGACGTGTCCTCGCCCGCGTACTCGAAGTACACGGCGAACGGCAGCTCGGTCGGCATCGAGAAGCTCGACGTGAACGACGCGAGCTGGTTGCCGAAATCCGAAGG
>JAFGNC010000095.1 GCA_016927175.1 Gammaproteobacteria bacterium
CACCAGCTCGCGAGCGCCGATCAGCGCCGCCTCTCGCCGCGCACGCCCGAGCCGGACATGCCGCTCCACGTTCTCGACGACGACGATGGCGTCGTCCACGACGAGGCCGACGGCCAGAACGATCGCGAGCAGCGTCAGCAGGTTCAGGCTGAAACCGAGCGCGTACATGACGAGTGCCGCGCCGACCAGCGATACCGGCATCGCGACCAGCGGCACGAGCGCCGTGCGGATCGAGCCCAGGAACAGGAACACGACGAGCCCGACGATGGCGATCGTCTCCGCCAGCGTCTTCGTGATCTCGGTCAGGGCGTCGCGCATGAACATCGTGCCGTCCCAGACGAGCGTCATGTCGACGTCCGCCGGCAGCCCCGGTCGGATCCGGTCCATCTCTTCGCGCAGCCGCTCGGCGACCTCGATCTCGTTCACTCCCGGTATCGGCCACACCCCGAGATAGACGCCCTCGCGCTCGCGGTACCTCGCGACCATGTCCGCTTCCTCGGCACCGAGCTCGACGCGCGCGACGTCGCGGAGACGCACGACGGCGCCGCCGCGGTCCGCGACGATCAGGTTCTCGAACTCGTCCGCCGCGCGCAGATCGGTGTTGGCCAGCAGGCTGATCTGGACGAGGTTGCCCTTGGTTCTGCCGACCGCCGCGAGATAGTTGTTGCGGCGCAGAGCGTCGTGGACGTCCGCGGGGGAAAGGTTGTTCGCGGCGAGGCGGTCGGGATCCATCCAGACCCGCATCGCAATGGGCCGCGCGCCTTCGTACGTGACGCGCAGGACGCCGTCGAGCGTCGCGAGCTGCGGCTGCAGCGTCCGCGAGAGCCAGTCGGTCAGCTCCGGAATCGTGCGCCGCTCCGAGTTGAAGCTCAGGTAGAACGTCGCGTAGGGACGATCCGCGCGTTGCACGTCTACGACCGGCGGTTCGGCCTCGGCGGGAAGCTCCGACCGCACCTGCTGCAGGCGGGCCGTGACTTCCGCGAGCGCCGCCGTGCTGTCGTGGTTCAGCTGCAGGCGGATCGTGACCGTGCTGAGGCCCGCACGGCTGGTCGACTCCACATAGTCGACACCGCTGATGGCCGATACGGCGCGCTCGATCGGCGTGGTCAGGAAGCCTCGCACGGTCTCGGCGCTCGCGCCCGTGTACACGGTCGTGATCACGATCGACGAGCTGTCGATGTCGGGATACTGCTGCACCGGCAGCGTGGTCAGGGCCCGAACGCCGGCCAGCACGATGACCAGATTGACGACGGCCGCGAGGACCGGGTGCTTGATGAACAGGTCGGTGAAGCTTCGCATGTCGGCTGCTCCTTCCCGTGAACTAGAAGCCGACCACGCGGGCCCCGCCCTGCGCGGTATCCGCGACGGCCTCGCCCGAGCCCGCGCCGGTATCGTTCGCGATCACGACCAGCCCTTCGTGCTGGAGCTTGAACGAGCCCGTCGCCGCGACGAGTTCTCCGGCGGCGAGGCCGTCGTGAACGAGGACTTCGTCGCCGATCAGGTCGCCGCTGATTACGGGTCGCAGCAGGGCGCGCGTCGCGCCGTCGCTGTCCTGCTCCAGCACGAACACGTGATCGCCGCCGGGTCCCTTGCGCAGCGCCGTGGCCGGCACGGCGACAGCGTGTTGCGCCGGTCCGGACGGCACGATGACCTTGACGGAGGCGCCGGGCGCGAGCGCGCCGTCCGCCCCGGCAAGCCGCGCGCGCACCGCCGCGTTGCGCGTGGCGGGATTCACCCTCGCGTCGATCGCGACGATGCGCGCCGCGGTCGGCGTCGAGCCGTCGCGCGCGGCGACCTGCACCGTATCGCCTTCGTGCAACCCGGCGGCGACGTGCTGCGCGACCTCGAAGTCGACGTGCACGGCATCGGCCACGCCTTGCAGCGTCGTCAGCACGGTGCCCTCGTTCAGGTACTGCCCTGGGTGGACGTCTGCGAGACCGATTCGCGCGCGAAACGGCGCGCGGATGATCTTGCGCTCGATGACCGCCCTGGTGCGTGCCATCTCGGCCAGTGCGACGTCCCGTTCCGCCCGCGCCCGGTCGAGCTCCTCGTCGGACGCGGCATTGCTTTCGTTCAGGCGCGCGGCGCGCTCGAACAGGGTCGTGGCGAGCGCGGCACGCGCCTCGAGGGCCTCGAGCTCGGCTTGCTCGACGGAAACGTCCAGCGCGACGAGCACGTCGCCGGCCTCGACGACGGCACCGGGTGTCAGCATGACCTCTCGCACGGTGCCGGGCAGCTCGTTACGCAGCGTGATCGAGCGCAGTGCGAGCACCGTGCCGACGGAAGTGGTCGTGGGCCGGCGCTCGAGCGCTCGCGCGACGGCGGCGGTCACGAACTCCGTGGGTGCCGGTTCGCCGGCCGCCTCGGCGCTCGCCGCGCGTATCGAGCCGAGCTTGAAGGCGGAGAGTCCGGCTCCGCCCGCGAGGAGGCCGGTCAGGAGCAGAGTGGGTGCGATCCAGCGGCGAGAATTCATCGTCGACTCCCTTTCCAAAGGTCTTGTTCGTGTTGGGTCTCGTCGGGGAGAATGTAACTATACGGTATAGTAACTACGTTACTTACCGGTAAGTCACATGTCAACAGCGCGCCGGTCGCTGCGCCGGGGTCGAGCAGGCGACAGGGAGGGGGCGGAGAGCGGAGCGACAGGCGGAACGGCCTGCCCGCCCCGCATGAGGCAAGCGGCGTGCGTTCAATGCAAACGGCTTGCGGCCGGGGTGCGTGCCGTGCCGCGGTGAGGTAGCCTTATCGTCAGCGGGGAGTCGCGGGGGGAGGATGCATGTCTTTCGACACTGCCAGGCCGGGTGGCGAGCGTGAGCGGATTCGTCGCACGAAGAGGTTCGCCGGCTGGCTCGCGTGCTGTCTCTTCGCTGCCTCTACGGCCGACGGCCATCATTCCTTTGTCGGCTTCTACGATCAAAATCGGATCATCGAAGTCGAAGGCGTGATCAGTTCCCTGTCCTGGCGCAATCCGCACGGTTCGATCACGCTCGACGTGACTGACGCTGCGGGTGAGGTCACGGAGTGGCAGATCGAAACCGGCAGCATCAGTGTGCTGCGCGTGCGCGGTCTCGACCGAGAGTTCGTTCGCATCGGTGATCGCGTGCGGCTCGCCGGCGAGGCGGCGCTCAGGCGCGAGAACGGTCTCTACGCGCGGAATATGCTGCTGCCGAGCGGCGAGGAAGTGCTGCTCAGCATCGGCGTCACTCCGCGCTGGACGGATCCTGAGACGGCGGCGCTGCTCGAAGCCCGCTTCGACGACACCGTGGCCGAAGCCGCGCGCCGCGAGGCCGAGGGCATTTTTCGTGTCTGGTCTACCGTTCTCGACGATCCGCGCTCGTTCCCGATGTTTAAAGGGGGCTACCCGTTGACCGATGTGGCCGCGCAGCGGAAAGCGGATTGGGACGCGAGCGACGTCGTCCAGCTCGGCTGCGCGCCAAAAGGCATGCCGGCGCTGATGATCACGCCTTTTCCCATCGAGATCACGCGGCGCGGCGACCATATCGCGATCCGCTTCGAGGAGGACGATGCCGAGCGCCTGATCGTCATGGGACGGCCGGCGCCGGGCGGCCCGACGCTGCTCGGGCGCTCCCGCGGACGCTTCGAGGGCGACTCGCTTGTCGTCGAGACGGACCGGATCAGCGCCGAGCACTTCGACGGCGAGGGCACGCCGCTCGGCGCCGAGGCGCGTCTCGTCGAGCGGTTCACGCCGAGCGCGGACGGGACGCGGCTCGACTACGTCATCGAGATCGACGATCCGGAGACGTTCACGGAGACCATCACGCTCGAACGCTACTTCGTCTGGCGCCCGGAGCTCGAGGTCAGTCCCTACGACTGCAGCATCTCGCATTGACGAGCGCAGGAGGACGACATTGAAAGACTCGATGAGTCAGTGGCTCGCGGTCGGCGCCGCGACGCTCGTTGCAGCCGTCGCGCACGCGCAATCGGGGGAGGAAGCCGGTGCGAGCGGCGCCGATCAGGCACGCATGCCGCAGGCCGAGCTTGAGCTGCCGCCGAGGAAGTTCAAAACCGCCGAGGAGCACTACCTGTACCTCTACGAGCAGGCCGGCGGCGGTACCAAGCACACGATGGAGACGATCCCGGTCTGGGACGGGCTCTGGACGAGCGGGAACAACACCATGCCGGCAATCTTCCTCGTCGACGGCACGCTCGCCACGGCCTGGCGCCCAGGTGCCGAGATCAGGGAAGGCGTGTTGACGCCGGCTTACGAGGAGCACTTCAGGCAGCGGCGCGCCGAGATCGAGAAGTACGGCGAGCAGCGCTATGACCGGCTCACGAACTGCGAGTACCCCGGTGTGCCGCGCTGGCTGTGGGAGCCGTACGTCAAGGAGTTCGTCAACCTGCCGTACCAGTCGTGGTTCATGAACGACATGATGAACGAGACTCGCCGCATTTATATCGGCAAGGAGCACGTCAACATCGAAGCGGCGCACTCGGCCACGGGCGACAGCATCGGCTTCTGGGACGAGGAAGAGCTCGTGATCTGGACGAAGTGGGTGCAGCCCGCCGACTACGTCCGCGGCATGCCGCTGACGAGCAACCAGTTCGAGATGGTCGAGATCTGGTCCGAGGTCGTGCGCGACGACGGCACGCGCGAGCTCGTGACCCAGGTCACGTTCTACGACCCGATCGCGCTCTACGAACCGCAGTCGGCGGTCTACACACACCAGCTTCGGCCGGATCTCGAGGAATCCGGCGTCCGGATCCGCAACTGGGAATGCACGACCAGCAGCAACTCGTATAAGGACGAGGACGGCAACACGCAGTTCTACCTGCCGGGCGACCCCGAGTACAAGGATCCGCGCGGTTTCACGGACTTCCCGGAGCTTCCCGGGCAGTCGCTCAACCCGATCTTCGATGCCGAATAGGTCGAGGCAAAGCCAACCGATGAAGACATCAACGATTCGCTCCGCCGCGCTCGCGGCCTTACTCGGCGGCGCCTGCGTCATGCCAGCGGCCGCGCACCATTCGTTCGCGATGTTCGACTTGACGACGCATAAGCTCGTTGAGGGCCGTGTGACAGAGTGGAACTACAACAATCCGCACAGCTGGCTCATCATCGAGGGACTCGACGCCGAGGGCGAGATGACGACGTGGAGCTTCGAAGGCGCCGCGCGCGTGCATGCGGCCCGTCAGGGCGTCAACGGCAATACCTTCGGCAAGGGAGAGTTCGTGCGCGTGGTCATGAGCCCCCTGCGGGACGGCCGCAATGCCGGCGCCGTATGTTTCGTCGTCAAGGAGGACGGCTCGATGGCCCGCCCGAACGACGGCATCTGCGATTCGTCAGCCGTCATCGACGCGTGGCGGGCGAATGGCTGGCTCGACGACGGGAAGCATCTGGACGTGCATGCTGCCGATTGAAACCGATCGGCAAGCTGGGGAAAGCAGGGATAAAGGCGCCGCTCAGTGAGCGGCGCCAGCCAGCCAGCCCGGGCGGAGAGACTTTCAGCGCTACTCGAACCGATTCACTCTGACTTCCCCCCCTCGTGTCCAGATCGCAAACGCTTCGCCGGCGGGGCCGACCGCGAGATTCGGCATGCCGGTGCCGATCTGGCCGCCATAGCTTCCGATCTGCGTCGGTGTGCCCCAG
>JAFGNC010000531.1 GCA_016927175.1 Gammaproteobacteria bacterium
ACCAGTTCTGGATCGGCACGTTCTCCGGCGACCGCGTCGGCTACGGCACGCTCGACTGAGGGCGCCGTCTTGCCGAGGCGCATCGTCGTCGCGATCACGGGCGCCACGGGCTCGATCTACGGCGTTCGGCTGCTCGAAGCGCTGAGGGCGAACCCCGATGTCGAGACGCATCTGATCGTTTCGCGCGCCGGAGCGCTCAACATCGCATCGGAGCTCGACATCGGCAGGCGCGACGTCGAGGCGCTGGCCGACGTCGTGCACTCCGATCGCGACATCGGCGCCAGCATCGCGAGCGGCTCGTTCAGGACGCACGGCATGATCGTCGCGCCGTGCTCGATGAAGACGCTGGCCGCCCTCGCGACCGGCGTGACGGATACGCTGGTGTCGCGCGCGGCGGACGTCGCGCTCAAGGAGCGCCGACGTGTCGTGCTGCTGGCGCGCGAGAGCCCGCTGCATCTCGTGCATCTGCGCAACATGGTGACGGTCACGGAGCTCGGCGCGGTCGTGTTTCCGCCGTTGGCCGCGTTTTACGCCAAGCTCGAGTCGCTGGACGACATGGTCGACCAGACGGTCGGGCGCGTGCTCGATCTCTTCGACATCGAGCCGCCGCGGGTCAGACGATGGGGCGGACTGAAGGAGGACGTCGGCGACGACTGACGGCGGCGGCGCTTGAAGAAGCCGACGAAGCTGAAAGGGCGAGGCGCGCTGTCGAACCGCGCCGGGCGGTTCGCGAAGACCGAGAGCGAGCGCGTGTACGACGACCTCGAAGACGAGGAGCTCGTCGACAGCGTGCCGACCGAGCTGCACGCGGATGCCTCGCGCAGCATCGTCGCGCGGAACCGCTCGCCGGACATCCCGTTCGATCAGTCGATCAACCCTTATCGCGGCTGCGAGCACGGCTGCATCTACTGCTATGCGCGCGCGACGCATTCGTACCTCGACTTGTCGCCGGGCCGCGATTTCGAGACTCAGATCTATTACAAGCCCCGGGCCGTCGAGCTGCTGCGCAAGGAGCTGGCGCGGCCCGGCTATCAGGTGAGCCCGATCGCGCTCGGCACGAACACCGATCCGTATCAGCCGGCGGAACGCAGGCTCGAGCTGACGCGCGGCATCCTCGAGCTGCTGCACGAGACGAGGCACCCCGTCTCTATCGTCACGAAGAGCGGTCTCGTGCTGCGCGACCTGGACGTGCTCGAGCGGCTCGCGCAAGACGGGCTCGTCGCCGTCTTCGTCAGCGTCACGACGCTCGACAAGGACCTGAAGAGGCGGCTAGAGCCGCGGACGGCCGGCCCGGAGCGGCGGCTGCAGGCGATCCGCGAGCTTTCCCGGCACGGCGTCCCGACCGGCGTCATGGCCGCACCGGTCATCCCCGCGCTGAACGACCACGAGCTCGAGCGGATACTCGAAGCGTCGGCGGACGCCGGCGCGAGATCGGCCGGGTACGTGCTGTTGCGGCTGCCGCATGAGGTGCGGCCGCTGTTCGTCGAATGGCTGAACGAGCATTTTCCGGACCGCGCCGAGCACGTGCTGAGCCTGGTCAGGCAGATGCGTGACGGCCGGCTCAACGACCCTCGCTTCCACAGCCGGCAGCGCGGCGCCGGCCCTTACGCCGAGCTGCTGAAGGCGCGCTTCGAGCGCGCGCGGCGCGCCTGCGGCCTGACCGGCAGCATCGAGCTCGACACGGCCCTGTTTCGCAGGCCGCGGCCGGCGACGGGGCAGCTCGAGCTGCTGTGAGTCGGGACCGAGGCGGAGAGCACGGCGCCAGCATTCCCGCTCCTCCATCCATCGGTCGCATCACGCCGCAACCGGATCGCCCGGCAACCGTCTCGCCCGGTGTTACGCCGTTGACGGCGGTCGCGTGCTCGGGAGGCTCAGCCGTCGACGGCGGCCGCGTGCTCGGGACGCTCAGCCGTCGACGGCGGTCGATGTGCTCGGGACGCTCAGCCGTCTACGCGGGACAGCGTCGACGCGAGCACGAGCGGTATGTGCTTGCTTTCGGCGTAGCGCGTCGCGAGCCCCACCGCTTCGTCCGGCGACATCGGCAGCTGCCGAACCAGCGTCTTGATGCGCTGCGAGTCGCCTTTCCGCTTCGCGCGGGCCTTGCGGACCACGCGCTCGATCGTAGCGAGCGTCACGGTGTCCTGCTCCGGATCGCACCAGGTCTCGACGCGGACGTAGTCCGCCTCCGAGCAGACTGCCGACGAGCGCTCATCGATCACTCTGACTTCCATGCTGCGCCTCACGCGGAGTCGTGTTAGCCGTACGAAGCAATTCGCGTGCCACGGCCGCGGCAACGCCGCAATCGCTGGCCTCGACCTTCGTTATGTCGCGTCGGGACTGACGCGGCGCGTCAGTTCCTGACGCCGCGTACGGCTTCAGTCTTCCTGCTCCATCGACAGCAGCGTCGCGTTGCCGCCGACGGCCATCGTATTGACGGTGTAGGTCTGCTCGGTCGCGAACTGCGGAAGGTAGTGGGGCCCGCCGGCCTTGGGGCCGGTCCCGGACAGGCCGACGCCGCCGAAAGGCTGCACGCCGACCTGCGCGCCGATGATGTTGCGGTTCACGTACACATTGCCGACGCGGGCTCGCCGCGAGACGGCCTGCGCGACGGAGTCGAGACGGCTGTGCACGCCTAGCGTCAGGCCGAAACCCGTCGAGTTGATGTCGTCGATCAGGTCGTCGAGACGGTTCTCGTCGAAACGGACGGTGTGCAGCACGGGCCCGAACACTTCGCGGGTCAGCTCGCCGGCGGCGGCCAGCTCGATCAGTGTCGGCGGAAAGAACAGCCCGTGAGCATGAGACTCGTCGAGCGGGCACTGGAACAGGATTCGCCCGCGCTGCTCGGCCGCGTACTCCGACAGCATTCCGTGTGCGTCCTCGTCGATGACGGGTCCGACGTCGGTCTCGAGCAGCGCCGGGTCTCCGATCACGAGCTCGGCCATGTGGCCGCGCAGCATCTCGAGGATGCGGTCCGCCGTGTCGTCCTGCAGGCACAGCAGGCGCAGCGCGGAGCAGCGCTGCCCGGTACTGTTGAACGCGGAGGTGACGACGTCGCGCACGACCTGCTCGGGCAAAGCCGAGCTGTCGACGACCATCGCGTTGACGCCGCCCGTTTCCGCGATCAGCGTCGCGAGAGGACCTTCACGCTGCGCCAGCATCCTGTCGATCGCCCGCGCAGTCTCGACCGAGCCCGTGAATGCCACGCCGCCGACGCGCGAGTCCGGCAGCAACGCTTCGCCCATGGCCCTGCCGTCTCCCGGCAGAAACTGCAGCGCGCCGGACGGCAGCCCCGCCTGGGCGAGCAGCTCCACGGCGCGAGCGGCGACGAGCGCGCTCTGCTCGGCCGGCTTTGCGACGACGGTATTGCCGGCGGCGAGCGCGGCCGCGATCTGGCCCGTGAAGATCGCGAGCGGGAAGTTCCAAGGGCTGATGCAGACGAACACACCGCGTCCGTTCAGCCGCAGCTCGTTGTGCTCCCCCGTCGGACCGGGCAGCACACGCGGCTCTGCGAACAGTCGCCGCGCCTCGGTGGCGTAATAGCGCAGGAAGTCGACGGCTTCGCGCACCTCGGCGACGGCGTCGACTATCGTCTTGCCCGCCTCGGCGACGCAGCGGGCGATCAGCTCCGCTGCGTCTTCCTCGAACAGGTCCGCGGCGCGCTCGAGCAGCGCGGCGCGCTCGCCGGCAGGCGTCGCGTTCCATTCGGCGCGGTATGCGTACGCGGCGATCAGCGCGTCGAGCGCATCGGCGGCGCCCGCCGTCTCGACGGTTCCTACGACGCGGCGGCGATCCGCCGGATCCCGCTGCTCGGTGACTGTGCCGGACCTGCGCTCGCCGCCGACGACGGGGCATGCGTGCCACCGGCCCGCCCGCGAAGCCGCAAGCTGCGCCGCGAGCCGGCGCAGCTCGACGCCGTCGGCGAGATTCCAGCCGCGGGAGTTGACCCGCTCGCCGCCGAACAGCGCACGCGGCAGCGGAATACGCGGATGCGCGGATGCATCGAGATGGCGCCTCGCCTCGTCGATCGGGTCGGCCGTGATCCTGTCGACCGGCGCGTCGCGGCGTGTCAGGCGGTTCACGAACGAGGTGTTCGCGCCGTTCTCGAGCAGGCGCCGGACCAGATACGGCAGCAGATCCCTGTGGCTGCCGACCGGCGCGTAGACGCGCACGGGCCGGTCGAAGCTCGACCAGCTCATCAGCTCGCCGTAGAGCTCCTCTCCCATTCCGTGCAGCCGCTGAAGCTCGAATCGGCTGCGGGCGCCGACATGCATGATCCATGCGACGGTGTGGGCATTGTGTGTCGCAAACTGCGGGTACAGGTGCGGGCACTCGAGCAGCAGCGTTTCGGCGCAGGCGAGATACGCGACGTCGGTGTTCGCCTTGCGCGTGAAGACCGGATAACCCGCAAGCCCCTGTTGCTGCGCGCGCTTGATCTCAGTGTCCCAGTAGGCGCCCTTGACCAGGCGGACCGGGATCACCCGGTGCTCGGCGTGCGCCAGGTCTTCCAGCCACTGCAGCACGTGCCAGCCGCGCTTCTGGTAAGCCTGCACCGCGATGCCGAGCCCGGAGTAATGCGCGAGCGAGCGGCGCCTGAAGACGGCCTCGAACACGGCCAGACAGAGCTCGAGCCGATCGGCCTCCTCGGCGTCGATCGTGACCGCCGTCCCGTTCTCCGCGGCTGCGACGGCCAGGCGCTCGACGCGGTCCGCAAGCTCGGGGATCGCGCGGCGGCTCTGCGAATACTCGTAGCGCGGGCACAGCGCCGACAGCTTGACCGAGATGCTCGGCGCGGTCGTGATGTCCGGCGGCTCCTCGCGCACGTCTCGCAGCGCGTCGATCGCGTGCCGGTAGGCGGCGAAGTAGCGCTCCGCGTCGGCCGCCGTCATCGCGGCTTCGCCGAGCATGTCGAAGGAGTAGCAGTACCGCGGCGAATCGGCCGCGCGATCGAGCGCCGCCTCGATCGTCTCGCCCATCACGAACTGCTGGCCCATGATCCGCATCGCCTGCCGCAGGGCGGAGCGCACGACCGCGTCGCCGAGACGGTCCATCAGCTTCGCCAGAAACGTCTCGAGCCGCTGCCCCGGAATGTCCTCGACGCGCAGCAGCCGGCCCGTCAGCATCAGCGCCCAGGTGGATGCATTGACGAACAACGAGTCGCTGGCGCCGATGTGCGCCTGCCAGTTCGCGTCCGCAAGCTTCTCCGCGATCAGTCTGTCTGCCGTGCCGTCGTCGGGTATCCGCAGCAGCGCCTCCGCGAGACACATCAGCACGATGCCCTCCGACGACGACAGATCGTACTCGCTGAGGAATGCGTCGAGACCCGTCGTGTGGGCGCGGTTGCGGCGGATCGCGTCGACCAGTGTCTTCGCGTCGCGCCGTATGGCGGCCGACGCGGCGTCCGGCAGCCGGGCCCGCTCGAGCAGGAAGCGCACGGCCTGCGACTCCTCCTCCAGGTAATGTCTGGCGACTTCGTCGCCGCCCGTGATCAGCGGCTGCTCGCCGCCGGCGGGGAAAATCCAGCTGCGGGATCCGGCCTCGGTCATGGCGCCAGTGTAGCGCGCCGAAAAATGCGGCCGGGTCCTTTTTTACGTTCGGCGTCGCGGTAGCGGCGGCCGGGCGTCGCTCGTTCGCGCGGCCGGCCGTCCGGCCGGAAGGGCGGCTCGCGTTGCGAAAGGCCGGCGATGTGTCGGGCAGGCGAGGGGGCTGCAGCCTGCCGCGGCCCGCGAGCCCGTGTCAGGCGACGCCGTTGTGGCCGCCGATGATGTTCAGAAATTCGGAGCGGGTGCGCGGATCGGACCGGAAGTGGCCGAGCAACTGGCTCGTGATCATCGCGACGCCCTGCTTTCGCACGCCGCGGGTCGTCATGCACTGATGTACCCCTTCGACGACGACGCCGACGCCCTTCGGCTTCAGCACGTCCTGGATCGTGTGCGCGATCTGCGCCGTCATCGTCTCCTGGACCTGCAGGCGCCGCGCGAACGTCTCCACGACGCGGGCCAGCTTGCTGATGCCGACGACCTTGCGGTCGGGCAGGTAGCCGATGTGTACCTTGCCGAGGATCGGCGCCATATGATGCTCACAATGCGACTCGAAGCCGATGTCGCGCAGCACGACCATCTCGTCGTAACCGTCGACCTCGTAGAACGTGCGCCGCAGGAACTCGACCGGGTCGTCCTGGTAACCGCTGAACCAGTCGTCGTAGGCTTTGACGACGCGTTTGGGGGTTCCGCGCAATCCTTCGCGGTCCGGGTCGTCGCCGATGTAGCTCAGCAGCGTCCGGATCGCCTGCTCCGCTTCTTCTCGGGTGGGTTTCGTCACGTTCGCGTCCGAAGGAATCCCGCTGGAATTCCCAAAGCAGTTCATTTTCCAGCCGGAGGGTTCTCCGGTACCGGGCCGGCAGTCTAAGTCGGCCCCGCAGGCCGCGCAACCGCGCCCCCGCGCGGCCCGGGAGTTCCGGCCGCTTCTGCTATGCTCAGCGCCCTGATGAGCGTTCGCCGGATCATCGAGGCATTCGAAACGTGGCGTGAGGCGGGCGAGCCGCTCGTGCTGGTCACCGTCTACGACACGGTCGGGTCCACGTACAGCAAGGCCGGTCACCGGATTCTGATCGCCGGCAACGGCGACTTTCAGGGGCTCGTCAGCGGCGGCTGCCTCGAGGGGGACCTCGCCGAGCGCGCCCGGGGCGTGCTCGAAGGCGGGACGCCGACGGCAGTCACGTACGACATGCGCGACGATGCCGACGACCTGTGGGGGCTCGGCGTCGGCTGCAACGGCCTGATCCGCGTCTTCATGCAGCCGCTCGACCCGGCGGGAGGTTACGAGCCCTTCGCGTCGATCGCGCGGCAGTCGGTCGGGGCCGACAGGGCCGTCGTCGCCACTGTCGTCGCGAGCCAGCGGGAGCAGATCGCCGCCGGCGCGACGCTGATTTTCGAGCCGCGCGGGCAAAACCAGGCTTTCGGTCTCGAGCGGCTCGGTGGCGACGACGCTCTTCGTGCGGCGCTGCTGCAGGGCTGCCGGCGCGTGCTCGACACCGGCCGCGCGGCCTTAGCCGCCGGCGAGGCCGGCGCGGACGTCCTGTACGCGCCGCTCGATCCCGTTCCCCGCGTGCTCGTGCTGGGCGCCGGGCTCGACGCGATCCCGGTCGTAGGCATGGCTGCGGATCTCGGCTGGTTCGTCACGGTGGCCGATCACCGGCCCGCCTACATCGGACGGGGCGGCTTCGAGCGTGCGGAAGCGGCGCTGACGGTCGACCCGCGCGCGCTCGCGCGTCACGTCGATCTCGAGCGCTTCGACGCGGTCGTGGTCATGAGCCATCATCTCGTCACGGACCAGACATACCTGTCGCAGCTCACCGGTATCCGCGCCCGCTATCTCGGCGTGCTGGGTCCCCCCGCCCGCCGGGCACGGCTGCTGCAGGCGCTCGGCGAGAAGGGGGAGGCGCTTCGCCCACGGCTCCGCGGCCCGGTCGGGCTCGACATCGGCGCCGACTCGCCCGAGTCGATCGCGCTGTCGATCGTCGCGGAGCTGCATGCCCACTTTTCCGCGGCGTCGCGCGAACGTTAGATCGCCCGGGCGGCCGGACCGCCGGCGGCACCGCAGCCGACGCGTCAGCCCCGCCCGCGCTGCTCGCGTTCGCCGCCGCCTTCTTCGCCGTGTTCCTCGGTGTGCAGCGGCTCGCCTTCCGGCGTCAGCAGGTACCACTCGCCCCATTCGTCGGTCACGTCATGGCCCGTCACCTCGCCGTCGCCCGGATCCATTGCGTAGTAATAGAGCGGGTAATTGTTGTACGTCAGCTGCATCTTGCCGTCGCGCCTCTCGGTCATGCCGAGCTGGTTCTCGTCGAGCGCCCGATGCTGCGTCTCGACCTGCTCGCCGCCCTCGGGAGCCAGCACCGGCGGCCAGGCCAGCGCGCAGGCGTCGTAGCAGTCGCTCTCGCCGGAGCTCTCCGACTCGAGCACGTAGATCGGCTGGCCTCGGCCGTCGACGATGTGCTGGCCGTATTCGCTCGAGCGCTCGACATCGAGCGCCGTCGCCGGGACGCCGAATCCCTGAGCGGCGCCGTCTCCGGCGCGCGCGACTGCCGACGGCTGCTCCTGCTGCGGCGCCTGCGCACCCGGCCGCGGCTCGGCTTCGCCGCTCGGCTGCTGCGCGGTGGCGGGGGCGACTCCGGCTGCGAAAGCGGCGGCGACGGCCGCCGTGAGTGTTCGGTTCATGGTATGCCTCCTGCGATCCGTTGCTCTCCTGCAGCCGCGCGGCGCGCGGCTCGCAGGTCCATCGGGAGTGTGGCTCGATACAAGAGGCATGCCAGCGAACCCCCAAGGCCTGCCGCGCGCCCTATACTTCGCTGATGCCCGCGCAACGCAAGCTCTCGGCCGGGGTCGCCGTCACGCGCGAGACGACCGACGGTGCGCGTTTCCTGCTGCTGCGCGCGTACCGAAACTGGGATTTTCCGAAGGGACTCGTGGAGCCGGGCGAGGATCCGCTCGACGCCGCGATTCGCGAGACGCGGGAGGAGACGGGGATCGGGGATCTCGAGTTCGCGTGGGGCACGGATTTCATCGAGACGCCGCCGTACGGCGGCGGCAAGATCGCGCGCTATTACGTTGCGCGGACCCGCCTCGAGACACCGGTGCTCGCCGCGCACCCTGCGCTCGGCCGGCCCGAGCATCACGAGTACCGCTGGACGGATCTCGGCGAGGCGCTGCGGCTGACGGTGCCGCGGATTCAGGCGGTCGTGACGTGGGCCGCCGGCAAAATCATGGCCGAGTACAAAACCGTCTGAACGCTCAGCCGCCGCCGACGCCGGTGAGCTCGACGCTCAGCGACTTCAGGCGTGCCCGCGCCTCGTCGTCGTAGGCCTGCGCGTTCGCGCGCGCCTCGCTCATGCCGTTGAAGTACAGCCCGGTGCGGCCGGCGAGCTCCGGCGATACTGCAAGCTGCATCACCGCGCGCGCGCCTTCCTCGACCGTGCTGCGCGGCGTGGCGCCCGCCTTCTCGACCATCGACGTGTCCATCAGCGTCGCCGGATGCAGGGCGTTGACCGTGACGTCGTCGTCCGCGAGCTCGCGGGCGAGGTCGAACGTGAACATGATCTGCGCAAGTTTGCTCTGCGCGTATGCGCGGGATGCGGAGAAGCCGCGCGTCAGCATCACGTCGTCGAAGTCGATCGGCTGCTGCGCGAGCGATGCGACGTTGACGATGCGCGCGGGGGCGCTGCGCCGGATCAGCGGCAGCAGTCGGTGTGTCAGCGCGAACCCGGCCAGGTAATTCACGGCGAACACGAGCTCGTGGCCGTCGGAGCTCGTGCGGCGGACGTCGTTTCCGTCCGTCCAGATGCCGGCGTTGTTGATCAGCAGGTCAAGCCGGTCGTGGCGTTCCAGGATCGTGTCGGCGAGGGCGCGAACCTCTTCGAGCGATGCCAGGTCCGCCCGGTAGAAGACGGCGCGGCCGCCGCTCTGCTCGATGTCGCGCACGGCCGCCGCGCCGCGCTCGCGGTTGCGGCCGTGCACGATGACCTCGGCGCCGAGAGCGCCCAGCTCGATTGCGACGGCGCGGCCGAGTCCGTCCGTCGATCCCGTCACGAGTGCGGTCTTGCCGTTCATGGTGTTGCCCTCAGGCGACGCACCCCGCCCGCTCTGCCGGGCAAGCCCGGCCTGCGCGAAGACCGTCCTCCCCCCGAGCACGGCGGCCGCGGCCGCCGCGCCGATGATCACCGTTCGCCGGGTCGCAGCGCCGCTGCTTTGCGTCATCGAGTCCCTCTCTCGCGGCCGCAAGCCGCGCGTCGAGCCGTTCTCGAGCCATCGTAACAAGTTCTCGCGGGGCGGGGCGCCCGCTCAGGGGCCGCAATCGCAGACCCCGGCTGCCGCTGCTGCGCCGGCGCGGGTATTTCCGTGGCATGGATATTGCTCCGCATACGGCCGTGACCAGGAGGCGAACACGCGCAAAAGGAAAGGAGACACCATGCACAAGACGCTCACATTGATGCTGCTCGGCGCCAGTTGGGCCGTGCTTGCGGGCTGCGAACAAAGCGACACGGTGGGCGAGCCGGCGGAAGGCCTGCCGCAGAACGAGGCACCGAGCACGGAGCCGGACGTGCAGATCGGCCGCAGTGACAGCGTCGAGCCGGGTGAGCCGGCGGAGCCGGCCGCGCCGCAGCGCCAGCCTGCACCGGCCGGCCAGGAGCCTGCGGGCGCTCAGCCGGACGCCGGCGGAGCCAACGAGCCGCCCCCGAACTGATCTGGCGGGTGGCGGAGCCGCCGCCGCGAAAGCCGCGGCGGCGGCTCGTTGTTGCCGCCTCGCCGGCAGGGCAGAATAGCCGGACAGTGGCGGGGAATGGCAACACCGGCGCGGCCGGGGCGGGAACGAGCGGAGCAGGTCTTGCCGGCGTGGTGGCCGGGAAGACCGCCATCTGCACGGTCGGCCACGAAGGGGCCGGCCTGACCTACCGCGGGTACGACATCGCAGACCTCGCGGCGCACGCGTGCTTCGAGGAGGTCGCCCATCTGCTGATCCATGAGCGGCTGCCGGACCGCCAAGAGCTCGAGGCGTACCGGAACAAGCTCCGGGCCGCCCGCACGCTGCCCTTGAAGCTGATCGGCGTGCTCGAGGCACTGCCCGGCAGCACGCACCCGATGGACGTGATGCGCACGGCCTGCTCGGTGCTCGGCAACCTCGAGCCCGAGCGCGACTTCTCGCAGCAGCGCGACGCCGCCGACCGGCTGCTCGGCGTGCTGCCGTCGGCCGTCCTCTATTGGCAACGCTTCCACGGCGACGGCGTCCGCATCGACACGGACAGCGGCGAGGACGGCACGGCCGCGCACTTTCTCCATCTGCTGCACGAGCGATCGCAGAGCGATGCGCACTGCCGCGCGCTCGATGTGTCGCTGACGCTGTACGCCGAGCACGAATTCAATGCATCGACCTTCACCGCGCGGGTCATCGCGGCGACGCTGTCGGACCTTCATTCGGCGGTGACGGGCGCGATCGGCGCGCTGCGCGGACCGCTGCACGGCGGGGCCAACGAGGCGGCAATGGAGCTGATCGACCGGTTCGACAGCCCGGCCGACGCCGAGCAGGGCGTGCGCGACATGCTGTCGCGCAAAGAGCTCGTCATGGGCTTCGGCCATCGGGTCTATCGGGAGTCCGATCCGCGCAACGCGTTCAACAAGCGCATGGCCCGGCAGCTGGCGGAGGAGGCGGGGGACATGCGTCTCTTCGAGATCTCCGAAGCCATAGAACGGCTCATGTGGAGCGAGAAGAGACTGTTCGCGAACGCCGATTTCTACTCCGCCAGCGTCTACCGCTATCTCGGCATCCCGACGCATCTGTTCACGCCGATCTTCGTCTGCTCCCGCGTGACCGGCTGGTGCGCGCATGTGTTCGAGCAGCGGGCCGACAACCGGCTGATCCGCCCCCGCGCGGAATACACCGGGCCCGCGGCGCAGCCGTGGGTGCCGCTGGAATCACGCCCCTGAGCCTCGCCTGAGGGGCGGCTCCACGACCGCATCCCGTATTCTCGGCAGCCGCCAGGAGCACTCGTCAACGCGCGCGGCCCGCAGCTACGCCGTCGAACGGCAGTCACGCAGCATCCAACGGCCGCGCCTGCTCCCGGGCGTGCCGTCAGCGCCGCTGCGCCGCCAGCGTCACGACGCCGGCTTCCGTCGAGCTCTCGATGACGCCGAGGCCGGCCGCCTCGCAGAGGCGGGCGAGCCACGCGGGGTCGAGCCGCAGCTTCCGGTAGCTGCCGACCCGCTGCTTCCAGACGCCGTCGCGCTTCTCGTGAAGCAGGTCGTACACGGTCACGTGCTCGGGCGAATACTCGAGCACGCAGGTCAGAATCCTGTCCCCGTCGGCGCGCACCGGAATGAAACGTTCCGTTCCGCGCGGCTCCCTCGACACGTAATCGCGGAACGTGACGACGAGCTTGCCGCCCGGCGCCAGCACGCGCGCCGCAGCTCGCACGAGCCTCTCGACGTCCGCGAGGTCGGGCAGGTGCGTCAGCGTGTCGCCCATGCACACGACGGCGCCGGCCGGCGCGTGCACGTGCCGCTCCAGGTCGAGCAGGTCGCCCTCGACCGCGGTGACGGGCAAGCCTCGGGCGTTGTCGGCGAGCTCCTCGAGCAGCGCGCGGCAGAAGTCGATCGCGACGACGTCGAAGCCCCGTTCGGCCAGCGGCACCGACTGCGCGCCGTGGCCGGCACCGAGGTCGACCGCGACGCGTCCTCCGTCGATCGCCGCGACGGCGAGCCGGTCGAACAGATCGCCGCTGCGCCGGCGGAGTGCCGCGAAGTCGCCGGTCATCCACGAGTAGACCGGGCCGAGGTGCGTGTCGTAATGCTGTTTCGGATCCGCCATGGCGATGCCTTTCAACGTGCCGGACGTGGATCGGTAGTCTCCTCCGCGGGACCCCGGGAGCCAAGTCCGGCACCGTGCCGGTCACCCTCAGCCCGTCACTTCCGCACCACGTACCAGTTGTTCTGGACGTCGTGGTCGAGGCGGTTGGTCTCTATGGACGTGAAGCCGGCCCTGCGCAGGTACTCCTTCGTCTTCTCCTCGCCCCACATCGCGCCGAGACCTTCGCCGCCCTGCGCGAGCGACACCGTCATGCAGTGCATGCACGAGACGGTGTAGAGCAGCGTGCCGAGCGGGTGCTCCGCGTCCTTGTGAACGTGGCCGGTGCCGCCGATGTCCTGCATCAGGTAGACGCCGTCCGGAGCGAGAGCGCGGTAGATGCCCTTCAGCACGTTCAGAGGCCGGCCCTGATCGTGGATCGCGTCGAAGGTCGTGATGAAGTCGTAGCTCTCCGGCTCCGCCCTGCGGTCGTAATCGCTGAGATCCTGTGCGAAGTACTCGAGGTTCGGCAGGTTCGCGGCGTGCGCGTTGGCGTAGGCGATCGCTTCCTCGGACAGGTCGCGCCCCTCGAACCGGCTGCGCGGGAACAGCGTGGCGAGCCGATGCAGGATCAACCCTCGGCCGCAGCCGAGATCGAGCACGCGAATGCCTCGTTCCAGCCGTTCGACGAGCCCCGGCACCAGAGGCAGGATGTGGGACTCGAGAGACGACAGCACGGACTGCCCGCTGTCCTCGGCCATCACGTCGTGGAAGCGCGGGTACTTCTCGTACGGCACGCCGCCGCCGTTGCGGAAGCACTCGACGATGTCGTCCTCGACGTAGCCGAGGCCGCCGATGTACTGCGCGAAGACCGCCATGTTGTCCGCCGCGGCCGCTCGCGTCAGCGATGCGGCGTGCTCCGCCGGCAGGGAGTAGCGCTTCGTCGCCGGGTCGTAGTCGACGACGCCGGACGTCACCATCGCGCCGAGCCACTCGCGCACATACCGCTCGTTGAGCTTTGCGGACGCCGCGATCTCCTCGCTGGTAGAGGGTGCGAGTCCGCTCATCGTGTCGAACAGGCCCGTGCGGTGACCGATCGAAACCATCAGGCACAGCGCGCCGTCGTTCAGCGCGCCGAGCAGGCGCTCGGCGAAGCCGGCGGCCTTTGTGGAGTCGAATCTCGTGTCGATTGCCGTATCAGTCATCGTTCCGTCCTCGCTTGATGGGCGTGATTGGTGGACAACGGCCGCCTCGCCTCCCGCTGGCGCGAATCTCGACGGGCTGCTCGCAACGGCCGTTCCGGATGCAGGACAGCCTAGCCATGATGAAAGTCGTCGGTTAGAGTCATTCGGGGCAAAAACCGGACGGATGTGCCAATGCCGGATGCGGCCGGCAAGCTGACAGTCGCCATTCTCGCGCTGCCGGAGTCGACGCCGTCGACGCTGTACGGGATGCACGAGGTGCTCGAGTCCGCCGGGCGGGACTGGGGTTACGTCGTCGCGGGCTCGCCCGGCGAATCGAAGATCAGCCCTTGCATCGTATCGGCGGACGGCGCCGGATTCCGGGCCGTCAACGGCCTGTGGGTCGAGCCCACGGCGTCGTTCGAGACCTGTCCCGAGCCCGACGTCGTCGCGATCCCGGATCTGCTGCTCGGCCCGGACGAGGATCTCGCCGGCCGCCATGCGGCCGAGCACGCCTGGCTCTCGCAGCGTCGCGCAGCGGGCGCGGTCTTCGCTACGGCCTGCACCGGCGCATTCGTGCTGGCCGAGGCGGGGCTGCTCGACGGCTGCGACGTGACGACGCACTGGGGGTACTGCGACGCGATGGCGGAGCGCTATCCGAACGTGCGCGTGCACCCGAACCGCGCGCTCGTGATCTCGGGTGAG
Source organism: Gammaproteobacteria bacterium (assembly GCA_016927175.1). GTDB lineage: Bacteria > Pseudomonadota > Gammaproteobacteria > Steroidobacterales > Rariloculaceae > ZC4RG20. The sequence goes on from JAFGNC010000531.1 coordinate 14,217, forward strand.
GGTCAGCGCTTCATCATGGCCGGCGGGGGCACGTCGTGGCACGATCTCGCGCTGTTTCTGATCGGCCGCTATGTGGGCGCCGAGGAGGCGATGCGCGTGGCGCGGCTGCATCTGCTCGAGTGGCATCACGTCGGCCAGCAGCCCTTCGCGGCGTTGACGCGAACGCGCCAGGCACGGGACGCCGTCATCGCCAGATGCCAGGAGTGGATCGCGCAGCATTACGACGAGGACTCGCCGGTCTCGGCGATGGCGAAGCTGAGCGGGCTCGCGGAGCGCTCCTTCAAGCGCCGTTTCGCGCAGGCTACCGGCATGTCGCCGCTCGAGTACGTCCATTCGTTGCGGCTCGAGGAGACCAAACTGCTGCTCGAGACGACCGATCTGCCGGTCGAGGACGTCGCTTATAAGGTCGGCTACGAGGACGGCAGCTTTTTCAGCAGACTCTTCCGGCGCAAAGTCGGACTGACGCCGGCGCAGTATCGCAAACGGTTCAGGGCGCTGCGTCAGGCGCTCGAGCGCGACCACGAGGCGGTCAATGTGTGAATGCAATCACCGCGGCGGAGCTTTATAGGCGTTAGCTTTCGCCGGGGCTCGTCGCCGCGGCGGAAAGGGCGCGCCGGGATGGCCGCGCGGCTGCAACAGGCCTTCGCGGAGCTTGCCGTTGCTCCCGCAACCTGAAAGACTTCGCGCCAAAGATTCACGGGAAGACACCGAGGGGAAGCCATCCATGTACCGCTCACCCAGCGCTCCGCAGTCGATAGGCGGCGTACTCGACGCCGGCTTCGCGCTGTTCCGCGAATCGTTCAAGTCCGTCTTTTTTCTCGCCGTTGCCGGCGGGCTGGTGTCCGCGCCGGCCAATCGCATCCTGCAGGCCGTCGTCGCCGACGGCCCGGGCTTCACGACTTACGTGAACGCGCTGCTGATCACGGCCGTCATGGTCGTCGTCACGACCCTGTTCATGGCCGTGATCGTCTGGCTGATCGATCGGATCGGCGGCGGGGAGCGGCCCGCGATATCGCAAGCTTTCGCGGCCGCTTTGCGGCGTGTGCCTGCGCTGATCGGCGCCGGAATACTTTACTTCCTGGCCGTCATGGTCGGCACGCTTCTGCTGCTCGTGCCGGGCATATGGGTCGGGGTCGCGCTGCTGTTCTTCTATATGGCGATCATCGTGGACGGCAGGGGCCCGATCGAAGGGCTCGGCTACAGCTGGCAGCTCGTGCGCGGGAACTGGTGGCGCACGGCGGCGCTGGTCACGATCATCTCGATCGTGCTGATGATCCTGTATCTGCTGCTCGGCATCGTCGTCGGCGTCGTCGTCGCGCTCGGCACGGACGTCTCGATCGAGACGGGCGAATTGCCCTGGTACATCGACTTCATCGCCACGCCGCTGATCACAGGCGTGGTCGGCCCGCTCGGCTACGCGCTGTTCATGTCGGTGTACCGCGACCTGAAGCTGCGCCGCGAAGGCGGCGACATCGCCGAACGGATCGCCGCCGCAGAAGCGTGATCGGGCGCTTCGTCGCGCTCGCCGCCGCGGCGCTGCTGACCGCGCCGGGGGTGTCGCGGGGGCAGAGCGATACAGCGGGCGCGCCGTTCGCGGGCGCGGTCGACTGTGCCGCACGTCTCGAGCGCGCCGGCATCGTTCCCCCTCCGCTCACGGACGAGCGCGGCCGCCGGCCGCTTGCGGCGCAGATTCGATCCGCCGCAGGGGCGGACGATGATCCCGATGCGAAAGCGAGGGCCGACCAGCTGGCCGTGTATTACACGGGGGCGGACCGCGTCGCCGACATCTGCCCCGATCTGGCGGCGGCGATGGCCGGAGAGCGTGGCGCCGATCTGATCGTCGGCGGCGCCGACGCGCCGCTGACGCCCGGGATCGTCTGGGACGCCGCGGAGCTTGCCCGCCGCTACGCCCGCCCGGCGGGCGGCGCACCGTCGTTGTCGAACGATGACCTCGTCGCGGCCGTCGGAGCCCTGCCCCCGTTCGAGCCGGAGGCGGCGCAATCGGTGTGGGACCGGTTCGTCGAGTGGCTCGGCAATCTCCTCGAGCCCGAGTCCGGGGAGGACGGTTTCTGGGACCGGCTCGACGGATTCCGGATTCCGCCGTCCTGGGTGCCGTGGATCGTGCGCGTGATCGGCGTCGCGATCGTGCTCGGCGCGCTCGCGGTCCTCGTCAACGAGCTGCGTCATGCGGGCGTGCTGTCGCGCGGCGGTGGCCGCCGCCGCGCTCGCCGGCGCGGCTCCGCGGCCGAGGCGCTCGCGGCGAGCCGTGTCGACTGGCGAAGCGCTCCGCCGCGGCGCCAGCCGGCTCTGCTGCTCGCGGTGATCCTCGACCGGCTGCGCGCGCGAGGCGCGCTGGCCTCCGGCGACGGCCTGACGCACCGCGAGCTCGTCGCCGCCGCGGGTGCGCTGACGCCGCCGCAGCGCTCGTCCTTCGCGAGCGTCGCGGGCGCGGCCGAGCGCGTGACGTTCGGCGGCTGGCAGCCGCAGGCGGCGGACGTCGCCGCCGTGCTGACGCGCGGCGAAGCGCTGCTCGACGAGCTCGCGTCGGCGCCGGACGCGGCGGCGACCCGATGAAGGATCGGCTCGTCACCGGCGCGGGTGCGCTGCTGGCGCTGGTCGTCGTCTATGCCATGTTCTTCCAGCGCGAGACTCCCGTGCAGCTCGAGCGGCCGTTGAGCACCGAGATCGGCCCCAGCGGCTACTCCGCCGTCAGGACGTGGCTGGAGTCGAGCGGCGTCCGCGTCGTGAGCCTGACGCAGCGCTACGACGGTCTCGAGCAGGCGCTCGAAGAGACCGGCAAGGCCCGCGGCCGTGCCGGCGCTGCGCTGCCCGCCTCCGGCAACGTCATGATCACGGCGCTGCCGCACCGGCACGTCGCGCGAGTCCGCGAGACGTCGGTGCTGCATCGCTGGATCGGCTCGGGCAATACGCTGCTCGTGTTCGCCGCGCTCGACGAGACGCCGGAATGGTCTGCGGAGCCGGGCGGCGACTGGCGGCCGCAGCTCTCCCGGCTCACGGATCTCGCCTTCGCCGTCCACGAGGGCGCCGACGACGCCGGGCAGCCGGGCGCCGGCTCCGAGCCGGGTGCCGGTTCCGAGCCGGGTGCCGCGCCTTCGCCGAATCGACCGGTCCGGCCCGGCGACACGGTGGAGTTCGTCGCCCTGGCGGGCCACCCGCTGATGGAAGGCGTCGACCGGCTCGCTGCGCGCTCCGACCGCGAGTCCGCGATCCTGTATCCCTATCCGAACGTCATGCAGCCGTTGTTCAGGCTCGCCGTCGAATCGCGTACCGGCGTCGATGCCGTCTGGCAGCAGCGCCGGCAGGACGGGCAGATTCTGATCGTCGCGAGCGCCGCCGTGCTGTCGAACCGCAACGTCGCCGAAGCCGACGCAGGGCGCTTCATCGCAAACGTGCTGAAGCACCATCTGGGCGACGGCGGCGCCGTGATATTCGACGACATGCACCAGGGGCTGTCGTCGCTGTACGACCCGGCCGCGTTCTACGGCGATCCCCGTCTGCGCGCGACAGCGGCATTCCTCGTCGCCGCCTGGCTCGTCTGGCTGCTCGGATCGAGCAATCGCCTGGCGCCGCCGGTGCCTGAGCGCGCCGCGCCGCGACACGGCGATTTCCTCGCGGCCGCGGGAGGGTTGCTGGCGAGACGGCTCGATCGCCGGGACGCGGGTCTTCTGCTGCTCGAGGACTGGTTCGACGAGATTCGCCGCAAGCACGCTCTGCCGCAGCTCGAGGCGCCGCCGTGGGCGGCGATCGACGCGACGCCGGCCCTCCGGCAGCCGACGCGGGATGCGCTGCGGCGCGCCTATGAGCGGCTGAGACAGGGGCGGCCGGTGGATCTCTGCAGGCTGCACAACCATTTACGCGAAGCGAGAGAGGCTGTCGGATGACGAACGCAACTGACGGAACTGATGGAACTGACGCAACTGACGGGACGGACGAGGCGGCCGCGGACGCGCGCGCCGCCGAGCCGACTGGCAGAGCCAAAGCGCTCGAGACGTTTCTGCAGCAGCAGCTCGGACGCATCGTCTACGGGCTCGACGAGATCGTGCATGCGCTGACGATCGCTCTGATCGGCGGCGGGCACGTGCTGCTCGAGGGCGCGCCGGGCCTCGGCAAGACGCTGCTGAGCAAAGCCTTCGCACGGGCGCTCGGCGGCAGCTTCAAGCGCGTGCAGGGGACGGCCGACCTGATGCCGACGGACCTGACCGGCGTGCACGTCTACGATGCCGAATCGCGCCAGTTCGTGTTCCGGCCGGGGCCGCTGTTCGCGGATGTCGTGCTCGTCGACGAGGTGAATCGGGCGGGGCCGAAAACGCAGTCGGCGCTGCTCGAGGCGATGGAAGAGCGTCAGGTCACGGTCGACGGCGAGCGCTTTGCGCTGCCGCCCGATTTCCTGATCATCGCGACGCAGAACCCGCGCGAGTTCGAAGGGACCTATCCGCTGCCCGAGTCGCAGCTCGACCGCTTCATGCTCAGCGTCCGCATCGGCCATCCGGCGCGCGAGCACGAGGCCCGGATTCTGGCCGAGTACGGCTTGCCAGGCCGCAATACGGCGGCTCCGGCCGCTGTCGCGGCCGTCGCGGAGGGCGCCGTGCGCGATGCCCGCGCCGAGCTCGCGAACGTGCACATGTCCGACGCGCTGATCGCATATGTGCTCGACATCGCGGCGGCCACCCGGCAGAGCTCGAGCCTGACGCTGGGCCTGTCGAGCAGGGCAGCGCTGGCCCTTGCGCGCTGTGCGCGCATCGAAGCGGCGCTGCGCGGCGGCGGGTACGTGCTGCCCGACGACGTCAAGCGCGTCGCGCCATGGGTCGTGCCGCACCGCATCGTGCTCGCTCCGGACGCCGTCCTCGACGGCGCGACGGCCGCGGACGAAGCGGCGAGGATCCTTGCGACCGTGCCGGTGCCGCGCGACTCCGCTCCCGAACGAAGCTCCGGCTCCGCGTGAACCTGACGTCGCGCGGCATCGGCCTCGTCATGGCCGCGGCGCTGCTCGGCGCGCTCGGCCAGTGGAGCGCCGCGCTCGGATCGTTTCCATGGTGGCGGCTCGCCGTCGCGCTGATCGCGCTCGGCCTGCTGTACGAGCTGCTGATGGCGCGCCGGGTGGCGGTCGCGGCGCGCTGGCGCGCGGCGAAACACCTGCTGCTCGGCCGGCCCGACACGCTGCGGCTCGAGATCGCCAACGGCTCGCATCGCGCGCTCCGCGTTCAGGCAGCGCCGACGCTGCCGGACGCGCTGGCTCCGACGGGCGCGGCGCTCGACGTCGCGGAGCTGCATGCGGGCCCGGGCGCGACCGCCGGCGCGCCGGTGCGCATCGTGCCGACCCGGCTCGGAGAGCATGTGTGGTCGAAGCTGCCGGTGCGCGTCCGCGGTCCGCTGGGTCTGGCATGGTGGTCGCGGCGGCTCGCGCCGGCAGGGAGCGTGCGAGTGGTGCCGGACACGCTCGGGCCGAAGTCCGCGCCGGCCGGGTCGGACGCGTCCGGAAGCGCGGCGCAGGCGTCGCTCGGAGGCGCGTTCGAGCTGCATCATCTGCGACCTTACCGGCCCGGCGACCCGCGTCATACGATCGACTGGAAGGCGACGGCGCGCGCGTCTCGCCTGATCACGCGCGTCTACAGCGAGGACCAGCACCTCGAGATCGTGATCGCGGTCGACGCAGGCAGGACGGGCCGCACGGAGCTCGACGGCATCAGCCAGTTCGGCCACTACGCGAACCTCGCGTCTCGCTTCGCCGAATACTGCGTCAGTGGCGACGACCAGGTCGGGCTCGTCGTGTTCGCGGATCGAACGCTCGCGGCGCTTCCTCCGGGCCGGGGACCGGCTGCGGTCGCGAGGATCCGCCGCGCGTTGACGAACGTCGAGCCGCAGCCGGTCGAGTCGGACGTGCTCGAGGCCGCGCTCGAGGTCCGCCGGCTGGTGCGCCGGCGTTGTCTCGTCGTCGTGCTGACGGATCTCTACGAGCGCGGCGGCGCGAGCCGTCTCGTGCAGACGGCGCGGCTGCTCGCGCCGAAGCATCTGCCGATGATGGTCGGGCTCGTCAGCACCGACGCCGAGGACAGGGCGAACGCGCCGGCCGCGGACTGGCTCGACCCGTACGTCGCCATCGCCGCCCGCGACTACCGCCGGCAGCTCGGCGCGAACGTCGCGCGGCTGACCCGGCTCGGCGCGATCGCGCTGACCGCGCATGCGGCGGATCTCGACAGGCTGGTCCTTGCACGTTACCGCGCCCTCAGGGAGCGGCACCGCGTGTAGCCGGTCGGGGTGCCTCCGGAGGTCGATGCTGCTGCCGGCGCCGCGAACGCGCGCCTCCGCGCGACCGTCAGCCGGGCGGGTTTCCCGGCGCCCGGCGCCCGGCGCGGGCGGGCAGCAGCACGGCGACGAACAGCGCCAGATAGCCGAGGCCGATCACGAGCCGGGCCGCCAGGGGAAAAGACGGGTTCGGCGATACGTAACCTTCGATCAGGCCCGCCCCGATCAGGAACGGCACGCATACGCCCATCAGCTTCATTCCCTGCGTCGTCGCGCGCTGGAACGCGGCGGCCCTCGACGCCCGGCCCGGCCGCGCCAGCGCCTCGCCGAGCGACACGCCGACGGCGCCCGCGACGGCGATGACGCTGAGCTCGACGAAGCCGTGCGCCGCGACGAACTCGAACAGCCGCCGCGCGACATCGTGCTGCGCGGTGAACGCGAACGCGGCGCCGATCATCATGCCGTTCATGCCGATGATGTAAACCGTGCCGAGGCCGTACAGCGTGCCGAGGCACACCGCGAACAGCGACACGGCGATGTTGTTCGTGAAGATCGAGACGGCCAGCAGCGACGACGGCGTCACGTTCAGCAGCCCGTCCGTCCAGAGTTGCCCCTGCTCGACGGTCGCGATCATCCCCTCGGACGCGAACAGCGCGGCGAGCTCCGGGTAGGTGTGGACGAGCCACGCGCCGGCCGCGGCGCTGCCGGCGAACAGCAGCGCCACCGACAGGATGTGCCATCGCAGCCGCAGGGCGGCGGCCGGGGCGTCGCGGCGGAAGAGATTCGCGAGATCGCGCCGCAGATTGCCGGGCCGGCGGAAGATGCACCGGTGCAGCTCGAGGTACAGCCGCTCGAGCCGGCGCGTCAGCGGGCCGCCCGGAGCTTCGCGGCGGGCGATGGAGAGGTCGCGCGCGAGCTCGGGATAGGCGCGGACGGCGGCCAGCACCGTGTCCGGCGGCGATGCGCTGCCGCGTTCGATCCGGCTCAGCTTCTCGGCCGTGTCCTGCCACACGGGCAGGCGCTCTTCGAACCAGCGGCTCGTCGCTTTGTCGCCGTTCACGGCACGCTCAGCGCAGCGCCGCCTCGAGCGCAGAGTGCAGCGCCGCGTCGTCGTCCGACCCGGGCTCGACGCCGGTGCCGGCGAGCACGCGTTGCGCAAGCTCGCGGCGAACGCTCGGGTCGAGCTCCTTCCAGCGGCTCAGCAGCTCGCGAACGACTTCCGCCTGCTTGAGACCGAGCCGCTCGACGGCCCGCCCGGACAGGCCCGCCAGCGATTCCGTTTCCGGCTCGTCGTAGACGAGCACGGTGCCCGCGGCGATGTCGCCGAGGCGGACGCTGTTCCTGGTGAGAATCGCCGCCGCCAGACCGACGCAGTAGAGCAGGGGCAGGGAGTCGACGAGCCGGAAGACGTTGCGGATCAGCAGCGCGCCCGCGCCGGGCACGCTGCCGTCGAGCTTCAGCAGCCGCACGCCCGCGATCCGTTTACCGGGCGTGCGGCCGCTCATCACGATCTCGAGCACGGGGTGATACAGGAAATAGATGCCTGCCGCCGGCCACAGGGCCGCATAGGCGAATGGCACACGTTCGGCTCCGACTGCGCCCGCGGCCGCGCCGGCGAGAAACAGCCAGGCGAGGGCGACCAGGGCGCGGATATGCCAGTCGATGATGAAGGCGTAGCTGCGCCCTCCCGGACCCGCGACGCGCAGCTCGACGTCGACGCCGGTGATGCTCGGCACGGTCAGACTGGCTTGCATAACCCCGTTCGCTATCGTGCGGCCGCTTCGACGCCGGGGAGTATAGGCCCGCCGTCGCGGCCGTTGCACGCAGCTGCGTCACGCTTGCTCCACTGCGCCCGGCAAGCGTGCCGCAGGGCGCAAGCGGCTCGAGCAGCCGTCGCCTTTCGCTCACGCTGTCGGCCGGCACTCCGGCACTCCGGCACTCCGGCACTCCGGCACTCCGGCACT
>JAFGNC010000532.1 GCA_016927175.1 Gammaproteobacteria bacterium
GACTGCGACTGCGACTGGTCGCGGGACTGAGACTGTGGCTGGTTTTGAGAATGCTGCTGTGACTGGGATTGGGGCTGGGCGTGTCGCTGCGATTGCCCCTGCTGCTGAGCCGCCGCCGAGCCGCCTACCGCAAACGCGATAGCCGCTGCCAGCGCCGTCGTGTGAAATCTGTACATCTGCTTGCCTCCGTGAATTTCGTTTCGGCCTCCAGGAACAACCTCGAACGCCTGGAGGGGGAACGACTGGGTGCAATTCGCATGCCAGTCCGGAACGGCAACGGCAGCGGCAACGGCAACGGCAACGGCAACGGCAACGGCAACGGCAAGCTAACCACCCATCGTGACGTCCTGCACCTGATACCACTCGAGCGCGTTGAGGAACTCCTCGGGCTGCGAGTCCGGCCACAGCGTGTCGATGACGTAGAAATCGGCGTAAGCGCATTGCACCGGCAGGAACCCGGACAACCGCCGCCGCCCGCCCCAGCGCACGACGAGATCGACACGCGGCACGTCGCCGGTCGCGAGCGCTTTCGGGACGCCGGTGTACGTGACGCCGCCGTTCGTCCTCGCGTGCTGCATCGCGGAGAACAGATCCCACTGCCAGCTGTAGTTGACCAGCAGGTTCACGCGCAGGTCCCCGTCGCTGCGCGACTCGGCGTACATGCGGAGGCCTGGCGGGAACATGGCAGAGTCGACGTCGCCGACGGCGCGCAGCGCGGCCCCCGCGTCGACCGCCCGGATACCGAACTCCGTACACGCGTCGCGGAATGCCTCGACCTGATCCGATGGGCGCCTCACGTTCTCTTTCGTGAAACCGTAAATGGAAACCTCCTCGATTCCGAGATCGCGGCAGAGCTCGAGCAGATTGATGCCGCGCTCGATTCCCTGCGCGTAACCGGCGCCGCGAGCGAGCCCTCGCTCGTCGGCCCAGCGGCGGTTACCGTCCGGGATGAAGCTGACGTGGCGTGGAATACGTGCGAATCGCATCAGGTCTCCAGAAAGTAAGCGCTGATCCAGCGGCGGCTCGGATCTCTGCGGCAGAGGGCGGGCATCGCCGCGAGGCTGAGCTCGCGCGGCGCCCTGCGCAGCCACACGCGGCCGACGCGGTCGTGCGAGCGCTTGACCCGCAGCCAGTGCCGCGTCTTCGGCATCGGAAAACCCGGCTCCAGGATGCACCTCGCGACCTCCTCACCGGTGACGAGCGCCGCATAGATGCCTTCGGCAGTCAGGCCCGAAGGCGTGCCGGCCGCGTCCCCGACCAGGTGAACGCCGCCGGGAAAATGAAACCCTCGGAAATCGACCTCGACCGTCGCGCCCTCGTAAGGCGTGCCGCCCGGATCGATACCGAGCTCTGCCATGCGCCGCTCGATGAACGGTCGAATCGACGACGGCCGCACTTTGCGCTTATGAGCACCGGCGCCGATGCAGACGTGCGTCTCGTGCGGGAAGACCCAGAAGTAGCCGCTCGCGAGCACGTCGGACTGGAACGCGATGTGCAGCGGCAGTTCCCGCCTTCCCGGCACGTTGTATTCGCCCGCGAAGAAGGCACGAGGCGTATCGAGGCCGAGTGCCCGCCGCACCATCGAGCCGGAGCCGTCGGCGCCGATCAGGTTCCGGTACCGCAGCGCCCCGCCGTCGTACGAAACAGTGCGCCCCGCGAAGTCGATGCGGGTCACGGCCGTGCCGATCCGAACGTCCGCGCCTGCCGCGGCTGCCCACTCGGCCTGGTAGCGGCCGAGCCGCTCGCGCGACAGCGTCACGATGCGCGCATGCTCGGGGTCGAGGGCCGCGGCCGGCTCGCCGCGGAACGACGCGTGCGCGACGGACGTGAGACCCGCATCGGCCGGCAGCCCGAGCGCGCGAAGCTCGCGCACGGCCTTGACCGACAGGCCGCCGCCGCAGGTTTTCGGGCCGACCTGCGAATTCTTCTCGAGGACCACGGCCTCCCGTCCCGCTTCCGCGAGCACTTGCGCAGCCCTGAGCCCGGCCGGCCCGGCGCCCACGATCAGGTTCTCGACGCAGTCCACGGACGTTTCGGCAGCGCCGGCCCCGGCCCGCGACGAACGGGAGGATCCGCGTCGGCTGGCGGAAGGCACAGCGGTGCGTTACCGCTCCTTCACAGAATGGTCCGTCGCCAACATACCACGGCTGGCGCCGGGCCTGCTCGGGGAGCGTATCGTTGCGGCAGCCGCGCGCTCAGACGCCGAGCTCGGACCGAATTCGCTCGACCAGCACATCGACCGGCATCGCGACGTCCAGCTCGAGCGCCTCGGCCGGCGGCTCGAGCGTCGACAGCTGGCTTGCGAGCAGCTCCGGCCGCATGAAGTGCCTGCGCCCGCGCATTCGCAGCTCGATCAGATCCGTCGATCCGCGCAGGAAGACGAGCCGGACGCCCTCTCGCTCCACGCCGAGACGCTGCCGGCTACGCGCCGTCAGCGCGGAGCATGCGAGCACGGTCACGCCGGGCTCCGCGAGCGCGCGGTCCACCGTCTCGCGCAGTGCGCCAAGCCATGGCTCACGGTCCTCGTCGGTGAGCGGGATGCCGCGCCGCATCCTGTCGACGTTGGCGGCGGAATGCAGATCGTCGGCGTCGACGAAGCGCGCGCAGATCGCGTCCGCCAGCGCACGACCCACGGTCGTCTTGCCCGTGCCGCTGACCCCCATCAGAACGATGACGCAGCCCGAAGTCACCCGTCGAGCTTAACAGGCCGAAAGCAAGAGCCGGCTCAACCGCTCGGTGCCGTTGGGGCTCCCGCACGGGATCCTGCCTGACGGATCAGGACGACCGGCCTCCTAGATGCCGAACACCGGCTTCGTCAGCAGGTAAGCCGCGGCGACGATGACGACGATACCGACCAGATTCAGCCAGATCCCTGCTCGGGCCATCTGCGGAATCGTGATCTGGCCGCTGCCGAACACGATCGCGTTCGGCGGCGTCGCAACCGGCAGCATGAACGCGAAGCTCGCGGCCAGGATCGCGGGAATCGCGAGCATCAACGGATGCTGGCCGAGCGATTCCGCCAATGCGACGACGACGGGCAGGAACGTCGCGGACGTCGCGATGTTGCTGGTCAGCTCCGTCAGGAACACGATCAGCGTCGCGACGGCGAGCAGCAGCAGAATCACCGGCCAGCCCTCGAGCGCCCTCAGCTCCTCGCCGATCCATGCGGCGAGACCTGAGTCCGACACGGCGGACGCGAGCGTCAGACCGCCGCCGAACAGCAGCAGCACGCCCCACGGCAGCCGCTCGGCGTACTCCCACGTCAGCAGGAACTCGCCCTTCTCGATGCCGTTCGGCACGAAGAACAGCAGCAGCGCACCGAACATCGCGATGCTCGTATCCGACAGCTGCAGCGCCGGAAAGAAGCCGGACAGCAGCGGCCGCGCGATCCACAGCACCGCCGTGACCGCGAACACGACGGCGACGCGCTTCTCCGCGACCGACGCCGGACCCATCGCCGTCAGCGCGTCGCGGATCGCCTTGCGCGCCCCCGGCAGCTCGTGGCGCATGATCGGGAACAGCCAGCGCGTCAGCAACAGCCAGCAGAACACGAACATGACGAGCGAGATCGGGGTCGCCAGCACCATCCATTGCGCGAAACCGATCTGGAAGTCGTACTGCTCGAGCATGAAGCCCGCGAGGAACGCGTTCGGCGGCGTGCCGATCAGCGTGATGAAGCCGCCGATGCTGGCGCCGTATGCGACACCGAGCATCAGCGCGGTTGCGAAGCCCCGCTTGTCCGGATCGACGTTGCCGTCGGGCCCGCGCGGCACGACCGACAGCGCGACGGGCAGCATCATGACCGTCGTCGCCGTGTTGCTGACCCACATGCTGAGCGCTGCCGTCGCGATCATGAAGCCGCCGATCTGAAGGTCCTCGCGCGCGCCGACCTTCGACAGCACGGTCAGCGCGATGCGCCGGTGCAGGTTCCACCGCTCGATCGCGAGCGCGATCAGAAAGCCGCCGAGGAACAGAAAGATCAGCGGGTTTGCATAAGGCGGCGCGACGTCGCCGATCGGCGCGACGCCGAGCGTCGGGAACAGCACGAGCGGCAGCAGCGCCGTCGCGGCGATCGGAATCGCTTCACTGAGCCAGAAGATCGCAAGCAGCATCGCGACCGCGGCCACGCGCCACGGCGCGAGCGCAAGGCCCTCCGGCGGCGGCAGCAACAGCATCGTGACGAATACCACGGCGCCGAGCGCGAGGCCGATCACCCGGCGCCGCCGGCTCGGCTCCACCGTGTAGTCGGCGTCCGCGGAGGACGCCGGCGTCTCCCCTATCCCGGTACTGATTTTCGGATCCCCCCGAAGAACGCACGAAAAAGGGGTCAGGGCCCTTTTCCGGCCAAAAAGGGGTCAGGGCCCTTTTTCGTTGCCGGCGTGAACACGTTGCGCCCTGTCGTGAAAAGGGCCCTGACCCCTTTTCCCGCTAAAAAGGGCCCTGACCCCTTTTCCCGCTTTTCCGGCCCCTTCGCGCCTCCGCATTCTACCTATTCGTAGCGCAGCGAGCTGATGGGATCGAGATTGGCGGCCTTCGCCGCCGGCAGGATGCCGAACACGATCCCGACCACGGCCGAGAAGCCGAGCGCGAGGGCGACCGCCCACAGCGGCGTGTGGGCGGGCGGGAAGCCCGGGATCATCGAAGCCGCGAGCGCGCCGATGCCGTAGCCGATCGCGAGGCCGGCGAGCCCGCCGAGCAGACACAGCACCAGGGCCTCGAGCAGGAACTGCAGCAGGATGTGGTGGCGCTTCGCGCCAATGGCTTTGCAGATGCCGATCTCGCGCGTGCGCTCCGTGACCGACACCAGCATGATGTTCATGATGCCGATGCCGCCGACGAGCAGCGATATGCCGACGATGCCGCCCATCACGACGGTCACGGTGCCGATGATCTCGTTGAAGCTCGACTGCAGCTGCGCCGCCGTCTGGATCCGGAAGTCGTCCTCCTCGTCCGGCGCAAGCCCGTGCGCGTCGCGCAGCAGCCGCCGGATGATCTGCGTGATGCCCTCCATGTCGGCGACGTCGGCGACCGCCAGCTGGATCTGGATGTCCGGCTCGCGCTGATTGCCGACGAGGCTCTGCATCGTGCTGAACGGGATCATGACGCGGTTGTCCTGGCTCTGACCCAGTATCTCGCCCTTCGGCTCGAACATACCGATGATCTTGAGCCACTCGCCGTTGACCTGCAGGAACTCGCCGACCGGGTTTTCCGGCAGCGACAGGTCCTCCCTGACCTCCTCGCCGATCACGGCGACGCGCCGCCGCGTCGCATCGTCGCTGTGCGACAGAAACCTGCCGAAGCGGGAGAAGTACTGCCCGACGTCCTGGAACGAGTACGTCGTGCCGAGGATCTGCGTGGCGGTAGACTGGCTCCCGTAGCGGATCTGATTCATGCCGCTAGTCGAGTACATGATCGGCGTGATCGACGTGATTCCGTCGACCCGGTAGCTGATCAGGTCGAGGTCGCGCTGCGTCAGCCGTTTGATCCGCCCCTGCAGCCGCTCCGCGAGCGGCGTGTACGACTGCACGTTGATGCTGTTGCTGCCGAGCCCTTCGAACTGCTGGCCGATCGTGAAGCTGAGCCCCTGGATGATCGAGACCATCGCGATTACGGACGAAACGCCGATGACGATGCCGAGCGTCGTCAGAAAGCTGCGGAAACCGTGCGCGCGGATCGACTGCAGCGCGGCGCGGATGCCCTCGGTCGCGGCGAACAGCGCCCGGAAGCGCGCGACGCCGAGGCGCCGCCGGCCGCCGCGCGGCCCGGCGTCAGTGCCTGGCACGGAGACGCTCGTTGACATGGTCTTCCACGATCTTGCCGTCGCGCAGGCGGATCACGCGCTGACTGTGCTCGGCGACCTCGGGCTCGTGCGTGACGACGATGATGGTCTGCCCGTCGGCGTGCAGCTCGTCGAACAGCGCCAGGATCTCGACCGTCGTCTGCGAATCGAGGTTGCCGGTCGGCTCGTCCGCCAGCAGGATCGACGGGGACGTGACGAGCGCGCGAGCGATGGCGACGCGCTGGCGCTGGCCGCCCGACAGCTGGTTCGGCAGGTGATCGGCCCGGTCCGCGAGCCCCACCCGCTCGAGGTAATGCATCGCCTCGTCGCGGCGCTCCGCCAGCGGCACACCGCGGTAGATCAGCGGCTGCATCACGTTGCGCAGCGCGTTGGCCCGCGGCAGCAGGTTGAAGCTCTGGAAGATGAAGCCGATCTCCTGATTACGGATCTCGGCAAGCTCGCTTTCGGAGAGGCCGTTGACGTTGCGCCCGTTCAGGACGTACTCGCCCGACGTCGGCGTATCGAGGCAGCCGACGATGTTCATGACGGTGGACTTGCCGGAGCCGGACGAGCCGATGAACACGACGTACTCGTTCGGGTCGATCGTCAGGTCGATGTCGTCCACGGCGCGAATCACCTGCTGCCCCATCACGTAGTGCTTGCTGATCGACTTGAGCTCGATGACGTGCATCGGAAGCGTTCCCGGCCCGGGGCTCAGCTCGCTGGTGTCTCGGGCGCCGGCGCGTCCGGCGCGTCCGGCGCCGCCGTCGTGACGCTGTCGCCGTCACTGAGCGTCCGGAGCACGCGGTCCGGCCCGATGATGACCTCGTCGCCTTCGGCGAGCCCGCTCGCGATCTCCTGATACGCGTCGTCGGACACGCCGACCTCGACTTCCACCTTGCTCGCCGTGCCGTCCCGATTGACGAACACGGAGTAAGACGTGCGGTTCCGCGTCCGGTCCTCCTCGACCTGGATCGCCTGGATCGGCACGGCCAGCACGCCGTCCTTCGTGGTCGTGAAGATCTCGGCCCGGCACGACATGCCCGGGCGCAGCGTCACGGACTCGTTCGGATCGAGCCGTATCTTGACCTCGAAGCTGAGTCCCTGGGCGCCCTCGGCGACCTTGGCCGACATCGCGATCGACTCGATGACGCCGCGCACGGGCTGATTCGGATAGGCGACCGCGTAGACGCTCGCCTTCTGGCCGAGGTCGACGTTCGCGATGTCGGCCTCGTCGACGTTGACCAGCGTGTGAATGCTGTCGGGATTGGCGATCGTCATCAGCGCCGAGCCCGGTATGTTCGTCGTGCTCGAGATCGCGGTTTCGCCGACCTTGATGTCGAGCGAAGTCACGACGCCGTCCATCGGCGAGTACGCGCGCGTCTTGCGCAGCCGGTCCTCGGCCTGCTCGAGCTGCGCGCGCGCCTGCGACAGCGACTCGCGGTTCGACTGCAGATCCACTTCGTTCAGCTCCAGCTCGTTCGTCAGCAGATCGAAGCTGTCCTGGTCGATCAGCTTGCGCTCGTAGAGCGTCTTCTGGCGCTCCCACTGCGCGCGCAGGTTCTCGAGCCGCAGGCGCTGGCGCTCGATCGCGATCTCCTGCAGCCTGACCTGCGCGGCGGCCTGCTCGACGGCAGCGCGGTGCGTCTCATCGTCGATCTGCAGCAGCAGCTGGCCTGCCGTGACACGGTCCCCCTCCTCGACGTAAATCGCGGTGACCCGGCCGATCTCCTCGGTCGTCAGCTGCACTTCCTCGTCGTGAGCGAGGTGCCCCGATGCGAGCACGGAGGACTGGATGCTGCGCCGCTCGAGCACCTCGGTCTGAACCTCGGCCGCGTCGGCGCCGCCGAGCACCGCGCGCAGCACGGGAACGCCGACCACGACGGCGACGATCGCTGCGATGATCAGCACCTTCTTCAGCATCGAACGCGTCCCTTCACATCGACAGCAGGAAGCCCGCGACGACGATGGCCAGCAGAGGCGCCGCCACGATCAGCGCGGAGACGGCGAAATCCTTTCCGGTCCATTGCCGATAGCCGACGATCATCAGCGCCAGCGCCCAGATCGACGTCGGGTCGCCGTAGGTCAGCAGCGTCGCGGCAAAACCGGTCCCGGTCACGTCGAGCCCGAGCAGGTTTCTGAGCGCGAGCGGATTCAGCTCCTCGGCCGGCAGGTAGGTCGCGTCACGGAGGGCGAGGTTCACGAGCGCGGCGATCGAAGACAGCACGACCGGCAGCGACGCCCACGATACCAGCGAGAACCACTGCGAGAACCGGAGACCGTCGTTCGTGAACATCGACACGAACGTCAGATACATGGCCATCAACAGCATCAGCACGATGACGATCAGCCCGGTCGCGATCGCCGACGTCGCCGCCAGCACGCCGCGCGGCGCCTGCGACATCTGCTCGATCATCTGCTCGCGCTGATCGGCCGGAATGTCCGCACTCGACATCTCGAGGCTGCGCTCCATCAGCCACGGTATGTCGACGACGCTGTAGTACCACAGGATCACGGCACAACTCGCGAGGACGAGCGCCGCGACCGGCAGCAGGAACGTCGGCTTCTCCCGCAGCTCGCGAAAGGCCTCCGAAGGAGAAGTGAATATGTTGATTATTTTATTCATCGTCATCACGCAGGCGCCGGTGGCGCATTGTGCCGCAAATACGGGACGTTTTCAGTTACCGGACTTGTAGCCCATGCAGTTTCCGTCTACGAGCACGAAGAGAGCGCGGGTGAAGCTGACCTCTCGAGTAGCGCGTGAAGCCGAGCTCTCACAGGTCCCGTGCGGCGATCTTTCTGAGCTCCGCTTCCTGATAGGCGTTTCTCAACGTCCGGTAAAACCCCGCGAATATCACCGTGATCACGACCCCGCTGACGGCGAGAGGCCGCACGACGAAGCCGGGCTGCCCGACCCACCACGCGACGATCGCGGCGCAAAGGCTCAGCACGCCGAAGCCGATCAGGGCCGCCCATACGCCGAGGACGAGTTTGCGCCGCCGGCCGCGGACGGCGTAGGGTCCGAGCAGCGAGAACAGGGACAGAAAAGCGAGGTAGGCGAACGCGCGTGAAGACTCTTCCGAGAACCAGCTATCCATGGCGACCTCCGTCGCAGGCGTCGGCGTGAAGTTTCAGCAGCTCCCTCGCGATCTTCGGCGAGAGATCGCCCGACGCGACGAGCAACCGGATTTTCGCCTGGAAGGCATCGTCGGCTTCGGCCGTGTCGAGCGTCTTCACGCGCTCGATCAGCCGATCGAGGCGCAGGCGGATCGTCGGATAGGACACGCCGTAGCCCTGCGCGAGCTCCTTCAGCGAACCGGACGCGAGGATCAGGCGCTTGATGAACTGACGGTCCTCCTCGTCGAGATGCAGGAACCACGATGGGATCGGCTCGGCACTCATGGCGCGCAGCATAGACTTGAATTTTTATAAAGACAAGTTTAACTTTCCTAAACCCTCAGACCCGATACCGGGCTCGAACCGAAAGGCTCCGGCATGTCCCACACCCCTGCCCCGACAGCGGACACGGCCATCTCGCTGGCCGGCATCACGAAGACCTTCGGCCCGATGACGGCCGTGGACGCCATGGACCTCGCCGTGCCGCGCGGTGCGCTTTACGGCTTCATCGGCCCGAACGGCGCCGGCAAGACCACGACCATCCGGATGATCATGTCCATCCTGTTCCCGGACAGCGGCGAGCTGCACGTGCTGGGCCGGCGCTCGGCTCTCGACGCGAAGGACCGCATCGGCTATCTGCCGGAAGAGCGCGGCGTGTACCGAAAGATGCGCGTCGGCGACTTCCTCGCCTTCGTCGCGCGGCTCAAGGGCCTGCGCGGCCCCGGCGTCCCGAAGCGGGTGCGGCAGGGGCTCGAGCGCGTCGGGCTCGGCGGCGTCGAGCGCAAGCGCTGCGAGGAGCTGTCGAAGGGCATGCTGCAGAAGGCGCAGTTCGTCGCGTCGATCCTGCACGAGCCCGATCTGATCATTCTCGACGAGCCGTTCAGCGGGCTCGATCCCGTCAGCATGCGCCTGCTGAAGGAGCAGATCGCGGCGGAGCATCGCCGCGGCGCCACGGTGCTGTTCTCGACGCACGTGATGCCGCAGGCCGAGGAAATGTGCGATCACGTGATCATGGTGCACCGCGGCCGCAAAGTGCTCGACGCGAGCGTCGACGCGATCCGCCGCCGCTTCGACACGCGCACGATCCAGCTCGAGCCGCTCGATGCGGACGCCGACGTCTCGGGGCTCACGGCGCTCGCCGGCATCGAGCGCGTGGAGCGCGCGGAGCGCGGCTACGACATCGCGTTGACGGAGGACACGGAGCCGGCCGACGCGATGCGGCGAATCGTCCAGCAGATTGCGCCGGCGCGCATCGAGCTGTCCCGTCCGCGGCTCGAGGACGTCTTCATAGAGATCGTGACGGCGGACGCCGAATCGCGGGCCGCGCCGGACCGGGTGCGAACCGGTGCGGCGCTGCGGGACGCGATCACCGGAGCGTCCGCCGGGGAGGCCGCATCATGAGCAAGGTGCTGCAGGTCGCGTGGCGGGAGTTCTTCGCGACCGTCTCCTCGCGAGCGTTCATCGTCGGCCTGCTGCTGCTTCCGGCCATGGGCGCGCTGATGGCGCTGATCATTCCGCGGGCCTTCGACTTCGACGACTTCGACGTCAGCGGAGAGGTCGCGATCGTCGACACGGACGGGCGCGTCGCCGCGGCGCTGCGCGAGGCGCTCGACCCCGATAGCCTCGCCGCCCGGCGCCGCGCGGACACGGAGCGCGTGCTCGAGAACATGCCGGCCGGCGTGCGCGCGGCCGGCGGCGCGGCGGTCGAGAATGCCGCGGGCCCGCTGCCGGACCTTCGCGTCGTCGAGCGTCCGGCGGATGCGGACATCGAGCGGGAGAAAGCCGCGCTGTATGCCGCGGGCGACCCCGGCGCATTGCGCCGGCTCGCGCTCGTCGTCGTGCACGAGGACGCCGTCGAGCCCGCGGACGGCGGCACCGACTACGGCGCCTACGATCTTTATGTGCCGCAGAATCTCGACGACCGCGCCGAAGGTGAAATCCGGCGCGCGCTGCGCGAGGCGATCGTCGCGGAGCGGATTCGCGCCTCGGGCCTCGAGCCCGGGGCGATCCGGGCGATGGTCGACGTGCCGCGCGTGCGCTCCATCACCGTCAGCAGCGACGAGGAGCGCCGCTCGATCGGGGGTCTGAACATCATGCTTCCGGCGGCTTTCGGCGCGCTGCTTTTCATCGGCGTGCTGACGGGCGGCCAGGCGCTGCTGACGTCGACGGTCGAGGAGAAATCGAGCCGCGTCATCGAAGTGCTGCTGTCGGCGGTGTCGCCGATGCAGCTGATGGCGGGCAAGCTGCTCGGGCAGATGGCCGTCAGCGCGCTGGCGCTCGGCCTTTACATCGCGATGGGCATCGCGCTGCTGATCGGCTTCGCCGTCGCCGGCCTCGTCGATTTTTCGCTGTTCTTCTACCTCGTCGTTTTTTTCGTGATCACTTACCTCGTGATCGGCTCGCTGATGATGGCGGCGGGCTCGGCCGTCAACGAGATGCGCGAGGCGCAGTCGCTGACGATGCCGATCACGATGATGCTGATCGTGCCGTGGATCATGTGGATGCCGATCTCGCGCAGCCCCGACTCCGCGTTCAGCGTCGCGATGAGCTTCCTGCCGCCGATCAATTCGATCGCGATGCTGCTGCGCATGACCTCATCGTCGCCGCCGCCGGCGTGGCAGGTGTGGCTGTCGATCGCGGTCGGCGTCGCGTCGGTGTTCGCGGCGCTGTGGTTCGCGGCGAAAGTCTTCCGCGTCGGCCTGCTGATGTACGGCAAGCCGCCGAACTTCCGCACGCTGATCCGCTGGGCGCGCGAGGCGTAGCGGCCGCGCCGCCCCGCGCGCACCGACCCTGTGCCGAGCCCGCCGAGCCCGCGCCGACCCTGCGCCGACCCTACACCGACCCCACGCCGAGCCCGCTGAGCCCGCGCCGGCCCTGCGCCGACCCTGCGCCGACGCCCCTCCCGCCATGAATTTCGCAGCCGGTGTAATA
>JAFGNC010000012.1 GCA_016927175.1 Gammaproteobacteria bacterium
CGTCGGCATCGCCGAGCTCGGGGTTGAAGTGACGGGCGCGGTCGATCAGCTCCGTCGTGCCGAAATAGGCCTCCGCGCATTCGGCGTGCACGAAGCCCGACGGCTCGAAACGCGCTTCATCGAAGTAGACGAGCGGCACGCGCCACGCGCCCTTGGCGATCGGCTCGCGGCAGTGTCGGCAGCGGGCGCGGCCCGTCGGCGCGCGCTCGGCGCCGTCGACGCGCGGCAGCCGCCGGTGGTCGATGCCGCGCCTGGCGGCGGCCTCGAGCGCGGCCGCGTCCGGCAGCGCGGCGCCGGCGCCCTCCGCCAGCGTTTCGAGAAACGGCTCCGGCCGCTTGTAGGCGGCGCAGGCCGGGTGAAACCACAGCGTCATCTCGCCGTCGCCGAACATGTTCGGCAGACGCTCACCGAACCGCAGCTCACCCTTCGCGATTCTGCGATCGCAGCCGCGGCATTTGGCGCGGCCGCTCGCGGCGGGTTCGATCACATGCGCCATCAGCGCGCCCGCTTCGACAACAGCTCGGCGAGCCGGCCCAGCGCGGCCGGCAGGTCCGCAGCCTCGCCCAGCACACCGCTGAGCGGATCGGTCTTCTGCTTCGCAAGCAGACCGGGGGCCGTCTTCATCGTGTAGCGGTGCATGTCGAGGCGGCTGGTGACCTGATTCCAGCGTAACGGCATCGATACGGTTGCGCCAGGCACGGGGCGCACGCTGTACGGCGCGACGAGCAGGCGGCCATGGCCGTTCTGCAGGAAGTCGACGTAGACCCGCCCTTTGCGCGAGCGCAGCTGGCGTTGCACCGTCGCGATGTCCGGCAGCTCACGGACGACCCAGCGCGCCAGCAGCTCCGCCATCGAGCGGCTCTGCTCGTGCGTGTAGCGGGCGCCGAGCGGAATCAGGATGTGCAGCCCGGTCGAGCCGCTCGTTTTGACGAAACTGGGCAGCTCGATCGATTCGCACAGCTCGTGCAGCGCGCGCGCGACCTCGACGACGTGCTCGAACGGCGCGCCCTTCGGGTCGAGGTCGAGGATGCACCAGTCGGGGCGTTGCAGCGACGGAATCCGGCTGGACCATACGTGCAGTGGAATCGACGCCGAGTTTGCGACGTATGCGAGCCCCTCGGCGCTGTCGACGACGAAATAGCGGATGTCCCGCTCCGAGCCTTCGCTCCACAAGGTCTCGGTTCGCAGCCAGTCCGGCGCGAACTCCGGCGCGTCCTTCTGAAAGAAGGATTTCCCCGCGATCCCGTCCGGGTAGCGCGTCAGCACGAGCGGCCGGTCGGCAAGATAGGGCAGCAGCTGCGGCGCGACGGTGCGGTAGTACTCGATCAGGTCGCCTTTGGTGTAGCCCTCGTCGGGCCAGAAAACCTTGTCGGGGTTCGTGATCCGCACGGTGTTGCGCTCGGCCCGCAGCACGGCGGGAGGTTCCGGCAGCGGCTTCTCCTCGCCGGGCAGCCAGCAGTCTTCCGGAGACTTGTCGGCGCGCAGCCCGACGAACACCGGATGACGCAGCCGCCCGTTGGCGCTGCGCGATTTGTAGGCGACCTCGACGACGACGGCGGGCTCGATCCAGCGGGCGCCGGCGACCGTCTCGGCGTCTTCCGGCGGCGCTGCCGCTCGCGCGTTCTTCAGCCGCGACGCGATGTCCTTCAGATCGTCCGCGCCGAAGCCGCCGCCGACGCGTCCGGCGTAGCGCCAGCCCGTCGCGCTGCGTTGCGCGAGCAGCAGCGCCCCGAAGCCGGCCCGGCTGCCCTTCGGCGGCGTGCAGCCGACGACGGCGAAGTCGTCGCTCGAGCGCGCGCTGACCTTGATCCAGTCCGTCGAGCGCCGGCCGACATAGGCGGAATCGGCGCGCTTGCCGACGATGCCTTCGACCCCGAGCGACCTGAGCTGCTCGAACATGGCTTCGCCGGCTTCCTCGATGTGCTCGCAGTACCGGATCGGCCCGACCGTCGGCAGCAGCTCCTTCAGAATGCTCTTGCGAGCCGTCAGCGGCAGATGCCGCAGGTCGAAGCCGGCGAAAGCCGGCAGGTCGAAGGCGTACAGTGTCGCCGGCCACTGCAGGGCGGCTCGACCGATGTCGGCACGCCGCGTCAGCTTCGCTCTCTGCTGCAGCGCGGCGAAGCTCGGCAGGCCCTGCGCGTCGTGCACGACGACCTCTCCGTCGAGCACGAAATCCTCGTACGGCAGCGCGGCCACGACGTCCGCCACGTCCGGAAAGACGTGTGTCAGGTCGTGACCGTTGCGCGACAGCATGCGTACGGCGCCGCCGTCCCTGCCGGCCAGCAGGCGATAGCCGTCGTACTTGATCTCGAAGACCCAGCCCATTTTCGTGAACGCCTGACCGGCCGTCGCGAGCATGGGTTTCACGTCGGCCGGGCGGACGCGGTGTGCCTTCGCGCCCGCGTCGCGGCAGGCGTCCGCGATCCGCTCGGCCGGATCGCGATCCGAGCCGCGCTGCTCGACGGTAAGGCCCGACAGCACCGAGTCCTCGGGCAGCACCGCTTCGCGGCCGGTTCTGACGTAGGCGTCGCGCTCCTTGATCAGCAGCCAG
>JAFGNC010000533.1 GCA_016927175.1 Gammaproteobacteria bacterium
ATCGGGCCGGCCGGGATGCCGGCCGCGACGAACCGCTCGATCCATTCCGCTGCGTCCCGCTGCAGCAGAATCCGCTCGAGCAGCGGCAGCAGCTCGTCGCGATGCACGTTTCGCTGCGCATTCGTCACGAACCGCGAGTCGCGCATCAGCGTCTCCTCGACACCGAGGATTTCGCAGAACTTCTGCCACAGACGGTCGTTGCCCACGGCGACGATCATCGCCTTGTCGCGCGCGCGGACCGGCTGGTAGGGCGTGACCGTCGGGTGAGCATTGCCGAGGCGCTGCGGACGCTGGCCGGTCGCGAAGTAGCTGCCGGCGAGGTTCGCGAGCCACGTCGTCTGCGCGTCGACGAGCGCCACGTCCAGAAGCTCGCCGCGCCCGCTGCCGCTCGTGGCGCGGTCTCGGCCGTACAGCGCGGCCAGCGTCGCGATCGTCGCGTAGATGCCGCCGGAGATGTCGGCCATCGGCGAAGGAAAGCGGCTCGGGCCGTCGTCCGGCGGCCCCGTCAGCGCCATCAGGCCTGCCTCGCCCTGGGCGATGATGTCGTAGCCCCCTCGGCCGGCTTTCGGGCCCGTGTGGCCGTAGCCGCTGATCGCGACGTAGACGAGGCGAGGATTCGACGACCGGGCCGATTCCGGGTCGATGCCCGCTCTGCGCAGCGAGCTCATCCGCGGGTTGTTCGTGATGAACACGTCGGCTCGCGCGATCAGCGCGTGCAGCGCCGCGAGATCGGGCCCGTTCTTGATGTCGAGCTCGATGCTGCGCTTGTTCCGGTTGACCGAGAGGAAATATGCGCTCTCACCGTCGAGAAACGGCGGTCCCCACGCGCGGGACTGGTCGCCGACGCCGGGCCGCTCGACCTTGACGACGTCCGCGCCGAGGTCGCCGAGCAGCATGCCGCAATAGGGCCCGGCGAGGGCCTCGGTCATCTCGACGACTCTGATTCCGCTGAGAGGGGCGTGTACGGTCACGGCATGAACGCTGTCATCTATACTGTCGCGCGAAGTATAAGCGTTCAACGCATCCAGGATCTGCAGGAGAAACAGAGTGAGAAACGTAGCCGTACGCAATATCGACCGCGCACCCCAGGAAGTCGTCGACGCGCTCGGCGAGCTCGGTGTCGCCACGGTGCACGAGGCGCAGGGCCGCACCGGCCTTTTGAACGCGTACATGCGGCCCATCTATTCGGGCGCCAGGGTCGGCGGCAGCGCCGTGACCGCCCTTGCGCACCCGGGCGACAACTGGATGCTGCACGTCGCGGCGGAGCTGTGCAGACCGGGAGACATCATCGTCGTTGCGTTGAGCAGCCCCAACACGGACGGCATGTTCGGCGAGCTTCTGGCAACGTCCTTCAGGGCGCGCGGCGCGCGAGGGCTCGTGCTCGACGCAGGCTGCCGCGACGTGCGCGAGCTGACCGAAATGCAGTTTCCCGTCTGGAGCAAAGCCGTGTCGGCGAAGGGAACCGTCAAGGCTACGGTGGGCTCGGCGAATGTGCCGGTCGTCTGTGCGGGCGCGCTGGTCAATCCCGGCGACGTCATCGTCGCGGACGACGACGGCGTGGTCGTCGTGCCGAGGCGCCAGGCCGAGAGCGTACTGAAGGCGGCTAAGGAGCGCGTCGCGAAGGAAGAGGAGAAACGTGCGCGGCTCGGCTCCGGCGAGCTGGGTCTCGACATCTACGGCATGCGCGAGCCGCTGGCGAAAGCGGGCCTGCGTTACGTCGAGCGCCCGGAAGACGCGCAGGACTGACGGCGCCGCGCGGGGTATCCGCTCCAGACGCAGCGCGGACGGTGCCGCCGCGATACCGGCGATCGCACCGGCGTCCGACCGCCTGCCGCGGACGCACCCGCATGTTGCGGCTCGGCAACAATCTCGATGAGCAAGGGCTGCTTTCCGCCCACAGCTGCCGTGACGAGCTTGCCGCACGCGTTGCGCTAGCAATACAATCCCGACGCAGGTCGACGGATACCGTTTGCGCCGCAGGGAGCTTTGGCGCAGGTGCCGCGTCGTCGCGGTTGCCGCGGCGCCGGCCGTTCTCCGCCGCCGGGCCCAGGGAAGGCATCCTCATCGAAGGCCGAGTCGCGCCTGCACAGACAGGCGCTCCCGGTCGTTTCCGCTCACGAACAGGGGGTCGACGTCATGAATGCCAATCGCTACCCGCAACACAGCGCCGATGCGCGCCGGCGGCTGCGTCTGCTGACGCTCAGCATGCCCGCCGCGGCCTGCGCCGCGATCCTTGCAACGGATCAGGCTGCAGGCCAGCAACTCGAGGAAGTGGTCGTCACGGCCCGCTTCCGCGAGGAGTCGCTGCAACAGACGCCGCTCGCGATCTCCGCGCTGACGGCCGAGACGCTGGAGGCAAACGGCGCGACCAACGTCATCGACGTCGCCGACTGGGCGCCGAACGTCGTGATCGACCAGCTCGGCTCGGGCTGGGGTCCCACGATCGCTGCGAACATCCGCGGCCTCGGTTATGCCGACTTCAAGCCGACCAACGAGCAGACGGTCACGATCTATATCGACGACGTCGTGCTCGGCCGTCCGACCGGCGCGTTGCTCGACCTGCTCGATCTCGAGCGCGTCGAAGTGCTGCGCGGGCCGCAGGGCACGTTGTTCGGCAAGAACGCAATCGGCGGCGTGGTCCGGCTCATAACGCGAAAGCCCGGTGAAGGCGACCAGGGCGGCAACGTGGAAGTCACGGTCGGCCAGTACGACCGCCTCGACGTGCGCGGCTCGTTCGAGACGACTCTCGTCGAGGACAAGCTGTTCACCCGGGTCTCTTATGCGTCGAAGCAGCGCGACGGCTGGCAGGACAACGTGGACTTCCGCTGCTACATGATCGAGCGAGGGACACCCGAGCTCGCGGGCATCAACGACGGCGTCGTCGGCTGGGACACGGCAACGAACACGCCGATCATGGGCGTCGTGGGCAGCCCCGAGGACAACGCCTTCGCGCTGCCGACGCGGACGTCGGAGCGCGGCACTGACCGCAACTGCGTCGTGGGGCGCTTCGGCGACGAGAACGTCCGCGCGGCCCGCGGCACGCTGCGCTACGTCCCGAGCGACAGCTTCGAAGTCAGCGTCGCCGCCGACATCACGGACCAGAAGTCGACGAGCCCCTACGATTATCTCGAGGCAGCGAATCCAAACACCGGCCTCGGAACGCTGTACAACAACGCGGTCGCGCTGCCGAACTGGGGCGTGCCCTGGGACGAGCGCTTCGTGCCGGGCGACGAGAGCATCAATTTCTCGGGCTTCAACGCTAACTCCGGCATCGACGGCGGCATCGAGACGCCGAACATCAACGATTTCGACCACTGGGGCCTCAGCTCGACGTTCGACTGGGCCCTGGATGATGTTGGCGTCAAGCTGATCCTCGCGCACCGCGAGTTCGATGCGCAGTGGGGCCGGGACTCGGACGCGTCGCCGATGCCGATGAACCACACGCTCGATACGTTCCGCAACGAGCAGGACACGGCCGAGATCCGCGTCAGCGGCCAGATGTTCGGCGGGCGGACGGACTGGACGGTCGGCGGCTTCTGGTTCGATTCGAGCGACTTCAACTCGAACATCTCCGTGCTGATGCCGTGCCTTTTCCCGACCGCCTGCATCGACCGCGTGGACACCGTTGACGTCCGCAACACGGGCATCTTCTTCAATACAGTCACACAGCTGACGGACCGCCTGTCACTGACTCTCGGCCTGCGCAACAGCGACGACGAGAAGGAGATTCTGCAGGTGCGCTACGACCGTCAGGGCAATCTCTGCTGCGGCTTCGAGAGCCCCGCACTCGTCGTAGCCGAGTCGAGCGAGACGGACCCGATGGTCAGCCTGTCCTACGACGTCAACGACAACGTCATGGTCTACGGCACGTATCAGGAAGGTTTCCGGGGCGGCGGCACGACGCCTCGTCCGACGGGCACGACGCGCGTGCCTTTCGGTCCCGAGACGCTCGCGAACTTCGAGATCGGGGTGAAGTCCGACCTGCTCGACAGGCGCCTGCGGCTCAACGCGTCTATTTTCGACATGACGTACGAGGACCTGCAGCAGGGTGCAGCCGGGCAGGACGAGCTGGGTCAGCCGGCCTGGCTGACGGTGAATGCGGGCGAAGCGGAGATTCAGGGGCTCGAGCTGGAGCTTCAGTCGACGATCGGCGAGCGCTGGCTGCTCGACTTCGCGCTGGGACACATCGACTTCCAGATGGTCGACCTCGGCGCGGCGAGCCCGGAGGCTCGCGAGGAGCTGGGACTCGACCCGGAGGGTGCCGCCGACATCAGCGACGTGCCGGGCCGCACGCCGCGGTACACGGCGTCGGTCAATGCGGGTTATACGGCGCCGCTTTCGAATGGCAGCCAGATCGTCGTCCGCTACGGTATCTCCTATCAGGACGAAACCTTCTTCGGCAACGATCAGACCAATCCGCTCGAGCGCGCACCTTCATACTCGCTGCATAACGCCCGCATCACGTGGATCTCGTCCGACGAGTCCTGGGAAGCGTCGCTGTTCGGCACGAACATCACGGACGAGCGGGCAATCCAGAGCAAGCTCAACTTCCTGAACCTGTTCGGCAGCCTCCAGACGACCTTCGTGCGGCCCGAGGAATGGGCCATGAGCATCAGGAAACGGTTCTAGCAGTCGTTCCGCAGCCATGATGTCGGGGCGCCGGTCGCGTGTGGCCGGCGCCCTTTATTCGTACGGCCGCAATCTCTGCTCACCCTGCTCCCAGGCGCGGGCACAACCACGAGCGCGAAGCAGAGCGTGTATCGCCGAAGCTGAAAATAACGCAGAAGCTCATGCCGACGCCCGACGTCGGCGCGCAGCAGCACCCGCTGGCAGTGGTAGGAAACCCACGATTCGGCAGGCATTGACTTGTCACCGGATCGGCGTAAAGATTATGAGGCTGCTGCGATAGTACGAGAATTACAACAAACTTACTCGGGACAGCCGCCGCGGTTAAGGGGACAGCGGCGTAAGCGAGACAGAGGAAATGCGTACGAGCAGTTCGTTTCTGTCGACTTGTGGGGGAAGCATCTACTGAAACCAGGGGGGTCATTATGAACAGGGGTTCATTACGTACTGCGATTGCGGCCATTCTCGCCGGTTCGAGCGGCGCCGTGCCGCACATGGTTTTTGCACAAGAGGGGGCCGGCGCACTCGAAGAAATCGTCGTCACGGCCACACGCCGCGCGCAGAATCTTCAGCAGGTGCCGGTGTCGATCGTCGCCCTGACCGGCGACAACCTGGAATTGCAGGGTCTCGACACTCTCGAGGACGTCGGCAACTACATTCCGAATATCAACATACAGGGCGGTGCCTTTACGACCGGCACGCAGTTCCGCGTACGCGGGCTGCCGAACGTCGGCGTTTACATCGACGGCGTCTGGCAGGTCAGCACGGCCGGATTCCTGACGCAGGAGTTCGTCGATATCGACCGTGTCGAGGTACTGCGCGGCCCCCAGGGCACGACTTACGGCCGTGACGCGGTCGGCGGCGCGATCCGAATCTGGACGACGCAGCCGAGCGAGGAGTTCGGCGGCAATGTCACCGCAACCGTAGGAACGTACGACCGCCGCGACATCAAGGGGTCGATCGACGTGCCGATCACCGATAACCTGCTGACGAAATGGACCGCATCGAGCGTGTACCGCGACGGCTACATCGAAAGCCTCTCCAACGGTCTGAATTACGGCGGGATGGACCAGGAAGTGTTCCGCGGTGACATGCTCTGGACGCCGGGCGACAGGGTGCGCATGCGCCTGACGCACACGTCGGACGAGAATCTGATCACGGAGCCTAAGGTTCAGGATGCCGTCTTTCCGACCTATGCGATTCCGGGCCCGGACGGCATCCAGGGTACGGCGGACGACGTTCAGAACTGGGGTGTGCTGATGCGGGACTTCTACGGGCTCGCGATCGAGACCAACCCCGATGCGTATCCCGGCGCTCTGGCGTTCACGCCGGAGAATATGGTGTCCGGGTATCCGGGGGGAAGTGTCGGCAAATGGCAAACGCGGTCCGATACGCGCCAGCCGTCTCGAATCGCGCGCGAAACCACGAACCTCGATGTTACCGTGGACATGACGGACAACATCAGCGTCCAGTTCCTGACCTCATACATCGACGTGGAAAACGATTCCATTCTCGACTGGGACGGCACCGCTTATGAAGTCGTCGCGGACCTGACACGACAACGACTCGACGTGTTCAGCGAGGAGATCCAGATTTCCGGCGGCGGCGATCGGATCAGCTGGGTGGCCGGCCTCTACTACTGGGACCAGGACTCCGTTACTCGCGCAGACCGGCGCACGCTCGCCGAGTTCTTTACGTACCCGGGTCAAAACCAGTCGGAGCCTCGCTGGGATGTCCAGGACGTGTTTGCATCTGCGCTCTGTCAGCAGCTGGGGCCACGTCTGGATCCGGACACCATGGAGCCACTCTCTGCACCCTACCCGCCGGGCGCAATTCCGCCGGCGACTAACCCGACCGGTGCCACGGACTGCCAGAGCGCGTTTTTCCTGGCGGGCGGACCCTTCGCGTACGATAACCTGACCTACGACGGACAGGAGGGCTATGCGGTGTTCGGCGAGGCGACGATCGGGCTGACGGATCAGCTCGACCTGACGCTCGGTGTGCGTTACCACGATCAGGAAAATGAAGCCGGTCCGATGGCGTTCATTCCCGGCGTCACGGCGCCGCAGACGCCGTTCTCCGATGTCCTGCATACGGGCGGCGATCCGTTCGCCGGCGTGCGGGTCGTCGATCCCGACGCGCCGCCGAACGAGTTCGACGAGACGACGTACAAGATGGCGCTGCAGTATCAGTTCAACGATGACCTGATGGGCTACATCAGCTATTCGGAAGGGTTCGACTCCGGCGGCATCGACAGCGTGCAGTCGGGCTCGGGACAGATCTGGTTCCCGTACGATCCGCAGATCATCGAGAATACCGAGATCGGGATTCGTTCGGATCTGGCCGGTGGCCGGCTGCGTCTGAATGCGACGTATTTCGACTCGGACTGGAACAATATTCAGAACAACGGCGTCGTATACGATGACCAGGGTAACGAGCTGCCGACACTGGCCGTTACGAATGTCGGCACGGCGAACGCGAGTGGTCTCGAGCTCGAAGTAACGTATCTGCCGACCGACAATCTGACGCTGAACCTGAACGTCGGCCTGCTCGACACGGGATACACCTATATCGCCCCCGGCACACCGCAGCTCGACACGTCGACGGAGTTTCAACAGGCGCCGGATACGCAATGGAACGTTGGCGTGCAGTACGTCGCGGACTTCTCCAACGGCGGTTCGCTGACGAGTCGAATCGATTACGCCTACAGCGATCAGTTCTGGCGTTCACTGCCATTCCTGCGTCTCGACTGGTACGGAGCGAAGAACAATGGCCCCGTTCCGGCTGGCTACGACGAGTCCGGCGACTGGGGTGTCGTCAACGCGCGGTTCACCTACGAGCCGGCCGACGGCCAGTACGCATTGTCGCTGTTCGGCACGAACCTGACGGACGAGTACATGCTGAACTCGGGCTTCTTCCACGGGATCTGGGGCTACGACTTCTCGAGCGTCTCACGTCCGCGTGAGGTCGGTGTTTCGCTGAACTTCCAATTCTAAATAGCGCTCGAAAGAGCATCTCCGTTCCGATGCCGGCGATCCGAAGGGGTCGCCGGCGTCTTTTTTGCACGCAATGGCAAGGGTTGGGTCGGATCGGCCGGCGCGTTCTCGTACGGGATCAGTGCAAGGAAGCCGCGAAATCCGCCGCTCCCGACTCCTCCAGCAGCGCCGAATCTGCTTCGGACGGCAGAAAATCAACGTCAGCACGGTGTTCGCCGGCCAGAGGATGGACCGAAGGGTAATTGGCTCCCCGGGCCGGACTCGAACCAGCGACCAACGGATTAACAGTCCGTCGCTCTACCAACTGAGCTACCGGGGAACCGAGCCGAAAGCAAGTCGAGCATTCTCCAAGAACGGCCACGGCAAGTCAAGCAACGCGGCGGAGATTTGTCTTTATCAGTCAGTAGCTTATCCCGGCACACCGGTCAACCCCTTCAAATCCTTGAGTGGGCGCCGCAGAGACGCAGAGCCGGAGCGGTCGACTCCCGAACGCAGAGCGCCGAACGCGGTCGAATGAGGCTTCTCCGCGCTCGATACGCTTTTCTACCTCCGGCGCGTCGCTTAATCTTGAGCCTCAAAACAAATTTGCCGCAATGAACCGACCGACTAGCGACAGGACTTTCAAGCTCGAATGCAGCTACGAGCCCGCCGG
Source organism: Gammaproteobacteria bacterium (assembly GCA_016927175.1). Taxonomy (GTDB): domain Bacteria; phylum Pseudomonadota; class Gammaproteobacteria; order Steroidobacterales; family Rariloculaceae; genus ZC4RG20. Next base: position 8,275 of record JAFGNC010000533.1, read on the forward strand.
CGACCAGCCGCAGGCGATCGCGGAGCTCGTGGACGGCATCGAGTCCGGCCTCGCGCGGCAGACGCTGCTCGGCGTCACCGGAAGCGGCAAGACTTTCACGATGGCTAACGTCGTCTCCGCGGTGCAGCGACCGACCTTGATCCTCGCTCACAACAAGACCCTGGCGGCGCAGCTTTACGGTGAGATGCGGGAGTTCTTCCCGCACAACGCGGTCGAGTACTTCGTGTCGTACTACGACTATTACCAGCCGGAGGCCTACGTCCCGTCGAGCGATACCTACATCGAGAAGGACGCTTCGATCAACAACCACATCGAGCAGATGCGCCTGTCGGCGACGAAGGCGCTGCTCGAGCGGCGCGACGCGATCATCGTCGCGACCGTGTCCGCGATCTATGGCCTCGGCGACCCGGAGGCCTACCACGCGATGGTGCTGCACCTGACGCGCGGCGCGTCCGTGAATCAGCGGGATCTGCTTCGTCGGCTCGCGGAGCTGCAGTACACGCGCAATCCGCTCGACCTCGCGCGCGGCACCTACCGGGTGCGCGGCGACGTCATCGATATTTTCCCGGCGGAATCCGACCAGGAAGCGATCCGCATCGAGCTGTTCGATGACGAGATCGAGGAGATCAGTCTGTTCGATCCGTTGACGGGCGCGATGCTGCGCAAGGTCCCGCGCGTGACGGTCTACCCGAAGACGCACTATGTCACTCCGCGCGAGACGCTGCTCGCGGCCGTCGACCAGATCCGCGAGGACCTGCGGATCCGGCTGAAAGAGCTGCGTGACGCGAACAAGCTGGTCGAGGCTCAGCGGCTCGAGCAGCGCACGCGCTTCGACATGGAGATGATCATCGAGGTCGGCTATTGCAACGGCATCGAAAACTACTCGCGGTATCTTTCCGGCCGCCGGCCGGGCGAGCCGCCGCCG
>JAFGNC010000534.1 GCA_016927175.1 Gammaproteobacteria bacterium
ACTTTCCTCGGCTGGATCGCGCCCGCGCCGTGAATCGCTGCCGAGCGGCCGGCTAGTCTTGCAGCAGATAGCTTCTTGCGTGCCGCAGGCCGGCCCGCGCCGAATCCGCGCCGCGCGCATTCTCGAGCATGATGCGGAAGTAGCGGCGCGCCGTGGCGTGGTCTCCGGCAGTCTCGGCCGCGAGACCGGCGCCGAACAATCCGCGGAAGCGCCCCGGCTCCTTCGCGAGGCTCGCTTCGAATTCGGCGAGTGCGGCCCGGGCGTTCCCGGCTTCGAGCAACATCTCGGCGAGCGACTCGCGGGCCGGAACCAGCGGGCCGGGTGTCATGGCCGATTTGTCCGTGGCGTCTTCCGCTTCCGCCGCGGCGCGGAGCGTCCGAAGCGCTTCGATCCGCCGCCCTTCGGCGAATGCCGTCCATGCCGCGGCCACACGGCGCTGTATGTCCAGTTGCTCTGCCCAGTAGGCGTCATCCGCCGAATTCAGCCGGTCGTGCAGATCGGAAAGCCGATCGAGCTCCGGTTCCGCGGCGGAGGGATCGCCCATGCGCGCGGCCCCGATCGCACGCGCAAAATGAGCCATCGCGATCGTGACCGGCGGTCCTTGCCGCGGAACTGCGAGCCGCGCCGCTTCCAGCCAGTCGCCCCGCTCGAGCGCAAAACGCGCGGGAATCGCGACCATCGCGAAGTAGCCGGCCATTGCAGGCGCGGCTCCGCCGATCGCGTCGGGGTCGAACCCCGCCGCCACCGATTTCAGCCGCGTCAGCAGCTTTCGCGCCTCCTGGTCCTCAGCCATCTGCAGATACGCGTACGCCTGGTAGTCCATCGCGTGCAGCGCCTCCGTGACCGATCCCTGCTCGATGGCGGCCTGTTCCGATCGCCGATTCGTCTCCGCGGACTCCTTCCACAACCCCATTCTCGTGAAGGTGTGCGACGGCATGTGAAGCGCATGGGCCGCCGAGGGCGCGATCTCGGCGTAGCGCCGGGCCGCGTCGAGCGCGCGGGACGCGAGCGGCGGATGGTCGTAGGCATGAATGATGTAATGCGTCAGACCAGGGTGATCGGGATATTTCCCGACGAGCGGCTCGAGAATCCGCGCGGCCTCGAGCTGGCGCGCGTAGGTCTTGTCGGTCGGCAGCGCCGTCTGGTTGACGGCCAACGCATGGAAGATCGCGGCCTCGTCGTCGTGCGGGTTCTCGCGAGCGACGCGCCGCATTGCGCGCTCGTAGGCAAGAATTCTGTCGCGCTGCGACACCGCCGCATGGTCCTCGAAGAGCTCGGCCGCCGCCTCGATATACCCACGCTCGCGCGCCGTCGGGGAAAGCGAGCTCCGCGCCCTGTCGATTGCCGCAAACCCTCGCTCGAGCGCGGCGGCCGATCGCACGCCGCCGAAAGGGTTGCCCCAGTGGCTGAGGGCGACGCCCCAGTGCGCCATGGCGCAGTCGGCGTCGTTCGCCAGCACCGCCTCGAAGGCGGCGAGCGAGCGGCCGAACTCGAACGAATGCAGCAGCGCCACGGCGCGGTTGAAATCACTGCGTACCGACCGATTGCAGCTCGTCTCGAACTGCACCGTCCCGAGCTTTTCCGAAGTCGCCGGGGCGGCGTGCTGCTCATGTTGGGCGATGGCGGGCGCTTGCGCCGCGAAGGCGGCTACCAGAAGCGCCGCAGTCGGGATTCGCATCATGACCACGATCCCACCTGGCGAGAGGCCGAAGGCCAATCATGAAGCCTACTCCAGGCGGCCCGGGACGGGCATGGGGTCGGCACCGGATTTCCGCGGGCGTCAATCGCCACGCCTGGTTCATGAGATACTCCCAGGTACTTCGTGGATAGGGGTATACCGGCTTGAATGCAGGGTTACGAGCTGCGATGGCTGCGCTGTCGCTCGCCGGCACGCCGAGTCTTGCGCAGCAGGCTGCCGACATCGGTTTCGAAAGTGTCGGCCGAGCCGCGCCGCTCGAGCACGACATCAACCGGTACGAGTGGACGGGCGCGACTGTCCTGCGTGACGGGCAATTCGTCGGCTCCGCACGCGGCGGTGCAACCCCGCCGGGCGTCGAGCCGCTCGAGCGGGACCTGTTCACGTCAGAGGACTTCTACGCGGACCGGGAGCTGTGGAACGATCCGCGCTACTTCCGCTGCAACAGTCCGCTCGCGATCGAGAGCCTTTGGGGCGGGAACGGCCCGAGCCTCATCGGCGACGATCCGCCGGAATCAGCGCCGTGGGGGCATTGCGACCGGGATTACCCGCGCGAGTCCATCGTGAGTCCCTATCCTTTCCAGACGGCCCAGGAGCACTACGAGGCCCTGCTCGAAGAGACGCGTGAGCGCGGCGGGCCAACGGAGCACACGTATGCGACGGTGCCCGGCGACGAATGGAACGGCGTTTACAGGCAGCCGCGCTTCGTGCCGGACAACGAGTACTGGTTCAACATGCGCCACGTGCAGGTACCGACGATCCTGTCGCTGCTGACGGAGGAGTACCGCACGCGTCTGGTGCAGGAAACCTACCACCACGGGCACACGAACAAGCCGATGTGGCCGTCGCAGTTTTGCTGGCCCGAAGGCTTCGTGCGCCGCTGGCACGAGTGGGCGGCGTATGACCGTTACATCCTGCTGACGCCCGATGTCGTGCAGATTCTCGCGAGCGGCGCCCTGAACTTCGTCACGAACATTCACGTGGGGCGCGAGTTCAACCTGCAAGGCCGCGTGCCGCGCCTCGGTGCGGACGTGCCCCGCTGGTACGGCGAGACGATCGGCTTCTGGGACGGGGACACGCTGATCACCTGGACGTCGAACATACAGGGCTGGGCGACGCACTCGGCCTTCGAGCATTCGGACCAGATGCAGGCGATCGAGATCTACACGCCGATGCGCACGGAGGACGGAGTTTTCACCGGTCTCAATCACGAAGCGATCCTGTACGACCCGGAAGCGTTGGTCGAGCCGATTCGTATCATCAGGAAACTGGCGAAGACGGCCGACTTCGAAGATCCGAACGCTGAGCCCTACGTCTATACCGAATGCATCCAGACGATCTATCCGATCAGGGGGACGGCAACGCCCGTTACCCCCGGCCGGACGATCGAATATGAGGTGCCCGACATGTACGGGCGCCCCTGGGCGCAGATGTGGCGGAAGTACTGGGAACAGGACATGGAGCCGCCGGCGGACGAAGACATATTCAGCTTCGAGTAGCGACAGGCGCCGGCCCTGATGGCAGGCTGCGAACGCGTTCATTGAGGACGAGGGGGGATTTCCGTGCGTATTAAGAGCATTGCTTTGGTCGTAGCGAGCGTCGGGGCGGCTTCGAGTGCGACAGCCGCGGCGCAGGAAGACGCCTCGCGGCGCCTGCTCGAGTCGGTCGCCGAAGCGATGGGAGGGCTGGACCATCTGCAAAGCGTCCGCAACTTCGTGCTGACGGGGTTCGGCCAAAGGGTTTACCAGGACGGCGGCGGCAACCTTTCGGGCCATGTCAACGCGCCGCCGAAGTGGCGGGCCGTGGCCGACGCGCAACGGACGTTCGACCTCGCGAACGAGAGAGCCGTCAACCAGGAGCGTCAGAGCGCGATGTTCCCGTTCGCGGCGCCTTTCGGTCACAGCTGGAATCGGACGGCCACGCTCGAGACGGGCGCGGACATGCTGAATCACCCGTTGCCGGCCCTGCTCGAAGCGCTCGATCCGGAAACGGAGCTCGGCGCGGTCACCGTCGAGGACGGGCTGTCCGTCGTGCACTTCACAATCGAGGATGGCACGCCGATGTGGATGGCGGTCGACCCGGGCACGCAGCTGCCGGCCTGGACGCGCCGGGTCGTTCCCCACGGCAACCTCGGCGACGTCGCCGTGACGTCGTACTACACGGGTTACATACCGTATGACGGCGTACAGCTGCCGCACGGTCTCATGGAGCGGCTCGATTGGCGGGATCAGGTCACGCTGATGTTCCAGATCGATTCCTACCGCGTGGACGTCCCGCAGAATCTGCTGCCGACGTTTCCCGAGGCGGAACGCGGCGGCAGCCCCGCTTCGGCAGCAGAGCCCGAGGCCGTCGTGACCGAGCTTGCCGACGGCGTGTGGGACGTGCGCGTAGGCAACAATGGCGGCCCTGTCATCGAGTTCGATGACCATCTGGTGATGTTCGAGGCGGGAGGGGGTCCGGAAGAGGCGCTGGCCCGCATCGACGCGGCGAATGCGCTCGTTTCCGGCAAGGAGGTCACGGCTGTCATCGTCAGCCACCATCACTTCGATCACACGGCAGGACTGCGCGCCGCCGTTTCCCGCGGGCTCGCCGTGATATCGCACAGGGGCAACGAGGGAATCATCCGCGACATGATCGAAAGGCCGGCCGTCGTTTTTCCCGACGCGCTAGCCATGAGTCCGCACGAGCTCGACTTCGTTCCCGTCGACGATCACCTGGTGCTGCAGGACGACACGCAGCGGCTCGATATCTACCACGTTCTCGGTCACTCGCACATGGCGAATGCCGTATTCGCCTACCTGCCCGAAGAGCGGATCACGATGGAGGGCGATCTCGGCGACGCCGCCTGGACGTGGCACTGGTGGGCCGGCGCGCTGGCCGCGAACATCGATGCGTACGGCCTCGATCCGGTGCGGAATATCGCCGTGCACGGTCCGCCCGGCGGCCTTCCGATCGAGGAAACGCTGGCGAACATCCAGGCTCAGTCGGAGACCGCGCAGCGGTTCTGCGCCGATCAGCTGGAAGCCGGCATCCACTTCTTCGGCTGCCCGGTGCAGTACGATGCCTCCGGAGCTCTCCCGCTGACCGACAGGTAGAGATTCGCTCCGTGCTGCATCAGGAATTGCTGATCCGGCTCTGCAGGGCCCGCGACCTGCTGCGCGACACAGAGGATCCGGCCCTGTCGGTCCGGCGCGTGGCGGCACGCACGAACATGTCCGTCCATCACTTCATCCGCCTGTACAAGGCGGTGTTCGGCGAGACCCCGCATCAATGCCGCGTCGGCGCGCGGCTCGAGCGCGCGAAGTACCTCCTGACGGTCAGCGACCTTTCGATCACGGACGTGTGCATGGCGGTGGGCTTCTCGAGCCTCGGAAGCTTCAGCCACCTGTTCTCGAGCCGAGTCGGCCTTTCGCCGTCGGCGTACCGGCGGAAGTTTCGTCCGCTGGTTCGCGTCCCTGGGCGGCTGCCGCCCGAGCTTGCGCCGGGGTGCTTCAGCCTGATGAGCTGACTGCTCGGCCGACCCCGCAATTTCCGAGAAGCAACGGCCGCTCGCGCCTGCCACACTGCGGCGCGTGGCTCGGGTGCGACGGCGGCGAAGGAGGGGACGTGAAAATCAAGCTGAACAGCATCCTGGTAGACGACCAGGAAAAGGCGTTGAGGTTCTATACAAACGTTCTGGGTTTCGAGAAGGGCAAGGACATCCCTGTCGGCGAATTCAGGTGGATCACCGTCGTTTCGCCGGAGGGTCATCCGGACGTCGAGCTCGTGCTCGAGCCGAATGCGAATCCGGCCGCGAAGACCTACCAGCAGGCGCTGTTCGAGCAGGGCATTCCGCTGACGGCATTCGAGGCGACAGACATTCACGCGGAGTGCAGGCGCCTGAAGGAGCGCGGCGTGCAGTTCACGATGGAGCCTACCGGTGCCGGGCCTGTGACGATCGCGGTTTTTGCCGACACCTGCGGCAACCTGATCCAGCTGTATCAGCCCGCAGGCGAATGACGTTCGGCAGGCCGCTCGGGGCCTTGGCGGCTCACTGACGAAGAGGCGGGCATCGCTGCCCGCCTCTTGTCACGAACGCTCCGGCCGTTCAAGCCGGCATCCGGGCCGTCAGTTCGAAGACACGGGCCTGAAGGTGACCGGCAGCCCGCCCTGCGCGCTGGCGACGATGCCCTGGATCGTGCCGTCCTCGGTGATCTCGCCCTGGAACCGCCACGGATCGATGTTCGGCAGCGTGAAGCTGATCATTCGCCCGTCGATCGCGAAGTCCCTGAGGGGCTTGTCGATCTCGCCGAGATTCGTCCCGATCAGCCTGGCGTTGACCGTGCCGTCGCCGTTGTCCGTGAACTCGAGCTCTATGTCGACGTCGATGGTGACGATCCGCGGCCGGCCGACCCAGCGCCCGTCCAGCGTCTCGGCGACTTCCTCCGAGACCTCGACCGGCGGCTGCGGCGGCTCCTCGGGCGGATTCGCGCGCTCGTAGCGGCTGGTCTCCGTGTAATTGCGGACGATCGTGTTGGCCTCGTGGCACGCGTACTCCGGCATCAGGTAGTCGGGGTCGTTCCTCATCGGATAGCGGACGGTGAACGGCTCCGTCAGGATGACCGGGTCCTCGGTCGTGATCTCGTACAGCCACCACTCGTCGTTCAGGCGCGTGATCCGCTCCGTCGTCTTCATCTGGTCGCTGATCGGGAAACGGTTGCCGGGCGGCGAGCCGACCACGGCCAGGTTGATCATCGGCGGGCCTTCCTTGTAGTTCGTCGTCTCGACGACGAGCGTGTTGCCTTCCCAGTGCCCGCGCGACTCGCCCATCCACTGCTCGATCTGCGACGGCAGCGGGTCGCTGCCGTCCGTCGGGATGACGCGGGCCTCGTGAATCATCTCGAGCTGAAAGATCACGTAACCGGGGGACTGAATGATCCTGAAGCCGCCGTTGTAGCGGTACGGCATCATCGACGACGGCATGCCGCGCGTGATGCAGCGGTCCCAGCTGTCGAAGTCCTCGGGACGGTCGAACGTCAGGTCCTCGCCGGGAAGCGCCCAGTCGCTCTTCATCGTCAGCGCGCGGCGCTTGCCCTCCGGCGTCAGCTCGGGCAGCAGGCCGTCCTGAGGATCGACGATCAGATTCGTCTGCCGCTGCGGGATGTTCGGATCGGTCAGGCCGGCCTGGATCGCGCCGCCGACGTCGCCTTCCTCGAACAGCTGCTTGCTGCGGTCGACCCGGTTCTCGTACTCCTCCATCCGAGCGTTGTATTCCTCCTCGGTGAGCCACGCCTTGTCCATGTCGCACGGCGGGGCGCCGGGGCGGTAGCTGCTGGCGCAGCGCTCGAGCGGCACGCGGGAAGCCTGCATCATGTCCAGCATGGCCTCGATGTCGGGCTCGCCCCACGGCTTCATCGGGTGCTCCCAGCCCTCCGGTGTCCCGATGAAGTGGTTCTCCTCGCTCGGTACACCGCGGATCGAATCGTCGATCTGGGCGTGCGCCGTCGCAGCGCAGATAGCGGCTGCCAGCGCGCTGAGTGGCACGATTCGCTTCATGGACTTGATCCGGTGCATGGTCGCTCCTGTCGCTCCTGTCGCTTCGGCGGAAGTGGAAGTCATGGCAGTTCCGCCATCAGCGCGAAAGTACCGTGCCGGTCGCTCGGCGTCCACTGCCCGACCTGAAGGTTTCCCCAGCTTCCCGCGCGCTCGTCCGCCGGCCGCTCGCGCGAGCGTAGCGGCGCAGTGGCACGCAACTTGCTCAAAGACAAGGCAGACCGAGCAGCAGATACAAGGGCAGTGAAACAGCAGGTTGCCCGGGCGAGCGAGGAGCCGTCCCGACTCGTCGGGCCGCGGCGGAAGACGCACCCCGGGCAGCCGAGCAGTCAGGCAGGAGGCTGAGATGAAGACAGTCATTGCAATTCTCGCGACAGTGCTTGCGGCCGCCGGTGCGTGGGCCCAGCAGGACCGGTCGGAATCGAGCCCGTTCACACGGCAGGAGGCGGAGCTGATCAGCGCGGTGTGGCCGCAGATCCGCAGCGCCGCGAGCTTCGAGCAGATCGACTGGGAAACGGTCGGCCTCGAGGAGGCGCCCGGTAACTCCGAGGCGCGCCGGCTGATGTCGACGCACTGGGGCACGTTGAGGCAGGCCGGCAGTTTCGCCGACATCGACTGGGAGGCGACGACCGGCTACCGCGAGCCGCCGCTGAGCAGGTTTGCGCTCGGGGAGGAGGCTGCAAGCGGTGACAACCCGTTCACGGAGCAGGAGTCGCAGCTCATGGCCGCCGTGTGGCAGGACATCCGGAACGCGTCGCGATACGAAGAGATCGACTGGGAAGAGGCCGGGCTCAGCCGCGCACCCGGCAGCCGGGATGCGCAGCGCGTCATGGAGGACAACTGGGACACGCTGAGGCGCGCGGCGCGGTTCGAGGACATCGACTGGGAAGCGACGACGGATTACCGCGGCGAATCGCGCAGCCCGTTCTCGCGGGACGAGCGCAGCGCGTTTTCGCGGGACGGCTATTCGCGCGAGTCGGGCCCGTTCACGCGGCAGGAGGCCGAGCTGATGAGCGCCGTATGGCCGGAAATCCGGCAGGCGCGCAGCTTCGAGCAGATCGACTGGGAGCGGGTCGGCGTCGAGTACGCGCCCGGCGACGCGGAAGCGCGCAGGGTCATGGCGGAGAACTGGGACACGCTGCGGCAGGCGGCGCAGTTCAGCGATATCGACTGGGAAGCGACGACCGGGTATCGCAGCTATCGCGACCGCTGACCGATCGCGCTAGGGAAGCTCTGCACAGGGTCCGTGGTGGATGCGATGCAAGGCGAAAATCGCTTCGAAAGCGCAGCGTACACGGGAGTACGTG
>JAFGNC010000096.1 GCA_016927175.1 Gammaproteobacteria bacterium
CCTGCCCGGACTCCGTCTTCAATCCCGCAGCGAGAACGGATTGAAGCGCGTGTCGGTGTCGTAGACGTCGGCTTTCTCGTGCCGCTTGAGCCAGCCGACGACGGCATAGGTGCCCGGCGTCGCGACGGCCTCGACTGCCACCTTGAACAGCCAGTTGAACGCCACGACGGCCCACAGCGTGTCGCCGGACCAGATGCCGCCGAAAGCGATCGGAAAGAAAATCGCGCTGTCGACGCCCTGCCCGACGATCGTCGAGCCTATCGTGCGCGACCACAGCCAGCGCCCCCTGGTCAGCAGCTTCATCTTCGCCATGACGTAGGCGTTGACGAAGTCTCCGGCCCAGAACGCGGCGATCGACGCGACGACCACGCGCCACGTGCTGCCGAACACGACCTCGAGCGCGGGCTGAAGCTCGCGATTGAAAGGTTCCGAGTCGCTGACCGGCAGCGCAATGACGGCCGCGGCCATCGCCGTCGCGAAGAGCATTGCAAAAAAGCCGGCCCAGATGGCCTTGCGCGCCCGCGCGTAACCGTACACCTCGGTCAGGACGTCCCCGAAGATGTAGCTGAACGGAAAGAACAGCGTGCCGGCGCCGAAAGCCACCGTGATGCCGAGCCCCGGCAGCGTCAGCTCCGTGACCTTGGCCGGCCCGATCAGATTCGAGCACAGCAGGACCGCGACGAAGCCCGCAAGCAGCAGATCGTAATAGCGGTAGCGGCGGGCCGGGCCGGCCCCCGCTCCGGCGCTTCGCGTCCCGGACGTCAGTCGTGCGCTCCGCCCGGGCCGTGCGCGTGGCCGTGCGCGATCTCCTCGGGCGTCGCGTCCCGCACGTCGAGCACCTTGACCTCGAAGACCAGGGATCGTCCCGCAAGCGGATGATTCATGTCGACGTCGACGTTGAAGCGGCCGACCTTCAGCACGGTACCGCGGCGGGGACCCTCCGTCGTGTTGACCGCCACGACCCTGCCGGCCTCGAGCTTGCCGGGCCGGACGAGATGCTTGATCGGCACGCGCTGCACGGCGGACGCGCTGCGCGGCCCGTAGGCGTCTTCCGGCGCCACGCCGATCGTCAGCTCGTCCCCGGCGCGCCGGCCCCGCAGTCCGCTCTCGAGGCCGGGCACGATGTTGTTGCGGCCGTGCAGATAGGCGACCGGCTCCTGCCCCTCCGAGCTTTCGATGAGCTCGCCCTCGGCGTCGGTCAGCCGGTAGTGGAACGTGACGACCTTGTTCGCGGAAATTTCTTCGCCTGCTTCGCTCATTTCGCCTCGCTCATGCCGAAACCGCTTCGATGCCGAATATCCTTTCGGCGTTGCCGTGACAGATTTTCTCGCGCTCCTCGTCCGTCAGCGGCGCGGCGTGGATCCACTCGGCCGCCGGCGGCGTCGGCTGGTACGGGTGATCGATCGCCCACATGATGCTGTCTACGCCGATCCTGTCGATGCAGTAACGCAGCGCCAGCGGGTCCTCGACGCCGCTCGTCGTGATCGCGAAGTTGCGCGCAAAGTACTCGCTGGCCCTGAGCTTCTGCGTGCGTCCCTGCCTGCCCGGCCGCCCCATGTAGTCGAGACGCCAGAGCCAGAACGGCACGGCCTCGCCCATGTGGCCGAGCACGATCTTCAGGTTCTCGAACCGGTCCAGCACGCCGCTCATCATCAGCCGCACGGCGTGCGTGCCCACCTCGATCCCGTAGCCCCAGACCGCGGCGTCGAGCCGGTAGTCGCGAAACGGCGCGGCCATGCCGTCGGACGGCGCACGCGGGTGAATGTAGATCGGCGCGTTCAGCGCCTCGGCGGCTTCGAGGATCGGCCAGTACTTCTGCTGATCGAGGTACTCGTTGCCGGTATGGGAGTTGATCATGAACCCGTGCATGCCGAGCGTGCCGACGGCGCGCTCCATCTCCCTGACCGCTCGCCGCGGATCCTGCGGCGCACAGGTCGCGAGCGCGGCAAAGCGCGTCGGATGCGCTGTGACCGCTTCCGCGAGCCGGTCGTTCGCGAGCGTCGCGAGCGCCGCGGCCGTATCCGCATCGAACATCTGCACGCCCGGCGCGGTCAGCGACAGCAGATGCATGTCGACGCCGCTCTCGTCCATGGTCTCGAGGCGGCCGGCGCCGATGTCGAGCAGCTGCGGCAGCAGCGGGTTCGGATCATCCGGCGGCGCGTTGTAGATCGAGCCCACGAGCTTGATGTCGAGGCTGTCCCAGGTGCTGCGCGACAGCTGGCCGAGCCGCTCCGCCACCTCCGGGATCGAGCAGGCCTCCTCGGTCGCGATCATCCGGGACGCGCGCCCGGCTTTGCGCGCCGCGCCGTCGCCGCCCGCGCTCGTTCCTGTCGATTTCACGGTCACCGCTGGTTCGTCCTTGCCGGCGCTTCCCCGCACCGCACCGGGAGGAGTCTACCGCGTCACAGCGCGCCGTGAGCCCACTCGACGACCGCTTCCTCGAGCTCCTGGCCGGGACCCCGGTGCGCGTTCTCGGAGTTGACGAGGATCGTCACGACGACCGGTGCGCCCGACGCCGCCCGGACGTAGCCGGCCAGCGCGGAGACGTGATCGAGCCGGCCGGTTTTCACGTGCAGCGTGCCGGCGCGGCCGTTGAATCGCCGCCGCGTCGTGCCGTCGAGGCCGCCGAGCGACAGCGAAGACATGAACTCGGGCGCGAAGGGGCTTTCGGCCGCCGCGCGCAGCAGGTCGACGAGCAGCCGCGCCGTTACGCGCCCGCGCCGCGACAGCCCCGAGCCGTTGTCGATCACGAGCGGATCGACGTCGAACCCTTTCGTCGCCAGGAACGCCTCGACGACCTCGACGCCGTGGGCGCGCGTGCCGGGCGCGCCGAGCTGCTCGGCGCCGAGCGTGTACAGCAGCTGGCGCGTCATGACGTTGTTGCTGTTCTTGTTGATGCTGCGGATCACGTCGCCGAGCGGCGGCGAGCGCCAGGTCATCGCCGGCTTCCGATCGGCGGCTACGACGCCTTTGCGCAAGGTGCCGTCGAAGCGCCCGCCGAGCTCCGTCCACAGCGACTCGAACAGCCCGTATGCGTAGGTATCGTGCCGCAGCACGCTGCGCGTCAGCGCATAGGAGCCGCAGCGGCGCGGGAAGGCGCCGCCGAGATCCACGGCGGACAGGTCCTCTCCGACGACGAACAGGCTGATGCCGGCCTGATACCCGCGGCACGGCCCGTCGGCGATTCCGACGCGGTTGCGCACGTCGAGGTTCGACAGCGACGGCTCCGTCGCGACGCGAATGCCGCCGCTCCGCGCGTCCACGAAAAACTGAAAATTCACGGCCTGAAAGTTCACGAGCAGCGCGTTCGGCAGAACGTTGTACGCCCGGAACGGCTGACCGTCGAAAGCGCCCGGGTCGTCCTCCTCGACCGCGAAATAGCTGTCGTCGATGACGAGATCGCCGGTGATCTCCTCGAGCCCCATGCGTCGCAGCGCGCGCAGCAGCTTCCAGAACTCCTCGAGCACGAGGTACGGGTCGCCGTAGCCTTTCAGGACCAGATCGCCGTCGAGCGTCGCGCCGTCGAACTCCCCGTCGAAGTAGACCTCGGTCGTCCACGTATAGGCGGGACCGAGAATCTCGAGCGCCGCCCACGTGGTCAGGAGCTTCATGACCGAAGCCGGGTTGCGCGGCTCGTCGGCCAGATGGGACAGGGCGGGCTCGTCGGAATCGAGCGCCTGCACGACGATGCTGACGTCGTCGGCCGAGATGCCGTGGCCGTCGAGGACCCTGCCGACCGGCACGGGCAGCACGGCCGCGTGCGCCCAGCCGAGCGCACAGCCGATGATGACGCCCAGAGCCCCCCGCATGCATCGCCGCATGGTCGGCGATTGTGCCGAACTCGGCCTGCGAAAAACAGCCGCGGGTGCGCGCGAGCTGCGGCTGGTGTCGCGCGCGTCGGGCCGCGGCGGCGGGCCTTCGGCGGACGACGGCACCGGCGCTTCAGCCGCCGCGATTGCGTTTGCCGCCGGCTCGGCTACGATCGAACGTCCCGCAACACGTCCCGTCCCGGACCCAGGAGGTCATTCATGAGCGACCGCGTCATCACTCGCCGCCGAGCCGTCGTTTCCGGTGCCGCAGCCGCGGGCGTCGCGCTGACTCCGTGGATCGCGCGCGCGCAGCAGGCGGCCGAGCTGCCGCTGATCACGAAACCGATCCCGTCGAGCGGGGAGCCGCTTCCGGTCATCGGCGTCGGCACGAACGCGTACGGCGTCGAGACGGCCGAGGAGATGGCCGAGCTCAGGGAGGTCCTCGCGCGGATGCCGGAGCTCGGCGGGAAAGTCGTCGATACGGCGAGGGTTTACGGGCGCTCCGAGGAGGTCATCGGCGAGCTGGTCGAGGACATCGGCAACCGCGACAGCCTGTTTCTGGCGACGAAGACGCCGATCCGCGGCGACGTGTCGGATACCGCAGCCGTGCTCGACGTCTCTTTTCGGAACCTGCGCACGGAACGGATCGACCTGATGCAGGTCCACAACTTCAACGGGCTGGACGTGCTGATTCCCGCTTTCGAGCGGGCCAGGGATGCGGGCAGGATCCGCTACATCGGCGTCAGCACGTCGACCGACGACCAGTACGACCAGATGCTGGCGGCCATCGAACGCTATCCGCTCGACTTCATCCAGGTGGACTATTCGATCGACAACCGCACGTCCGCGGAGCGTATCCTGCCGACCGCACAGGAACGCGGCATCGCGGTGCTGACCAACGTGCCTTTCGGCGGCCGCCGCAATGCGGCGAGCCTCTTCTCGCGCGTCGCGGACAGGGAGCTGCCGGACTGGGCGGCCGAGTTCGACGCGTCGAGCTGGGCGCAGGTGTTCCTGAAGTACGTCGTGTCGCACCCGGCGGTCAACGCCGCGATTCCGGGCACGACGCAGATGCGCCACCTGCTGGATAATCAGGCCGCCGGACGCGGACGCCTGCCGGACGCCGACATGCGGCGGAGGATCGAACGCTTCTGGGACTCGCTCGACAGCTGACGGCGGGGCCGCGGGACGATCGGTTTATGCGTATTTTCGGCCGGCACTGGTATACGGGTAACATTTGCTTATAGTAGCGCTTGAACTACTGGCTGGAGATACAGATGACCGAGGAACGAGACAAGCTGAACAGACGCTCATTCGTGGGCAGCGCCTTCGGGGCGGCCGCGGGCGTCGGCATGAGCACGCTGCTGGCGAACCAGGCGGGAGCGCAGCCGCCGGCGGGAGGCCAGCCGTCCGGTCCTCCGGGGGAAGAGCTCCGGCCGTCGATGCGGCGCCCGACGCAGCTGTACCGCGTCGAGGCGGACGTGCGCGACTGCGAGGTCGAGGGCGAGATCCCGTCGGACCTGAACGGCGCGTTCTACCGCGTCGGGCCCGATCCGCAGTACCCGCTGCGGCCGCGCAACATCCCGTTCGACGGCGAAGGCCACGTCAGCATGTTCCGGATCAAGGACGGCCGCGTCGACTACCGCAGCCGCTTCGTCCGCAACGAGCGGTACATGGCGCAGGACAAGGCCGGCAAGATCCTGTTCCCGATGTACCGTAACCCGTACATGGACGACCCGAGCGTCGAGGGCCTGTCGCGCAGCACGGCCAACACGCACATCATCAATCACCGCAACCTGCTGCTCGCGCTGAAGGAGGACAGCCCGCCCTCGGCGATGGACCTGCTGACGCTCGAGACGGTCGTGCCGGTCTACACCTTCGACGAGCAGCTGCCGAGCAAGACGTTCACGGCGCATCCGAAGATCGACTCCGAGACCGGCAACATGGTCGCTTTCGGTTACGAGGCGCGCGGCCACGGCAGCGACGTCGTCTCCGTCTTCGAGTTCACGCCGCAGGGTAAGCTCGTCTGGAATGCCGAGGTCACGGTGCCCTACGTCGGCATGCTGCACGACTTCGCGGTCACGCAGCGGCACATCGTGTTCTACGTGATCCCGATGGCCATCGACGAGCAGCAGATGAAGGACGGCGGTCCCCACTGGTCGTGGGACCCGTCGAAGCCGACGTATTTCGGCTTCTTCCGCCGCGGCGGCGACGGCAAGGACGTCCGCTGGATCGAAGGGCCGACCCGCAGCGCGACGCACGTCATGGGCGCATTCAACGACGGCGACAAGCTGTATGTCGACGTCGAGATGTCGATGTCGAACCCGTTCCCGTTCATGCCGATGCGCGACGGCTCCACCTGGGACCCGGTCGCGGGCTCGAGCCACATCACGCGGCTGTCCGTGGACCTGTCGCAACGGCGGCCGTCGAGCTACGGCATCGAGACGATGTATCCCGATCACGTCGGAGCGCTGCCGCGGCAGGACGACCGTTACAACACGGTGCCGTACCGCTACGGGTTCCTCCCCTGCCCGGACCCGAACGCAAGCGATCGGCGCCAGGCCGGCGCCTGCTACGCGCGCTTCGACAACCAGAACCGCACGTCGACGCTGTTCAACGCGGGCGTCGACACGTCCCTTGCCGAATGCTGCTTCGCGCCGCGCAGCGCCGACGCGCCGGAAGGGGCCGGTTACCTGATGGGCGTCGCGACGCGCAACAACGAGGGCGGCCGGGCGGATCTCGTGATCCTCGACGCGGAGCACCTCGCGGACGGGCCGGTGGCGACCGTCAGGCTGCCGATCCGGGCGCCGGGCCAGATCCACGGCTGGTGGGTGCCGGAGGGGCAACTGCCCGCCGCCTGATTCCGTCGCGGCCGATCGGACCGCAGAAACCGGGCTCGTCGTGTGGACGGGCCCGGTTTTTTTTCGCCCGGCGCGCGGGGGAGGGCGGGGAGGGCGTCGCGGCTCACCGAGCCGGCCTTCACGGTCCCGCCGTTGCTGCTATTCTTCGACGGCAATACCGAAAACGGTGCGGACACGAGAAGCCGCGAGGGGGAATTAGCGTGAAGAATCCGATCTTCCCGGTCGTTGCCGCGCTGTCGGCGCTCGGCCTCGTCGGCTGCGGCGAGCCCGCGACCACCGAAGTCTCCGCGGCGGCCCCGCGGGCGGCGGCCGGCGACGCCCGCCGGGCAGCCGAGCTCGAGCGGCAGATCGAGACGCTCGAGCGACGCAAGGAGCGCATCGAGGACGCCAACGACATCAAGCGCCTGCAACGCGCCTACGGCTACTACGTGGATCGCGGGATGTGGAACGAGGTCGCCGACCTGTTCGCGGAGGAGGGCTCGATCGAGATCGGGCGCGACGGCGTCTACGCCGGCCGCGATCGGGTGCGCGAGTACCTGCTCGCGCTCGGCAACGGCCGGACCGGGCTGTCGGAAGGCGAGCTGAACGAGCACATGCAGCTGATGCCGGTCGTCACGGTCGCGCCGGACGGCACGACGGCGAAAGCGCGCTGGCGCGGGCTGGTCATGGCGGGCCGGTACGGCGACAGCGCCGTGTGGGGCGAGGGCCCGTACGAGAACGAATACGTCAAGGAGGACGGCGTCTGGAAGATCAGCAGGCTGCACTGGTTCCAGACGTTCATGGTGCCGTACGACGGCGGCTGGGCGCATAACGTCGACGTCAACGGCGGCAAGTATGTATCCGATCGGCTGCCGCCCGACGCGCCGCCGTCGGCCGATTACGACCCGTGGCCCGCGACGTGGCTGCCGCCTTTCCATTTCGACAATCCCGTCACGGGCGCGCCCGAAGCTCCCGCGGCCGGCGACGGCGCCGGCGGGCCCGCCATCGGCGAGCTCCCGGGCGCGGGCGCCGACGAGCTGGCGCGCCGCGCCGCGGTGCTGGCACAGGAGGTGCAGCTGCTCGAGGACGAGAACGACATCGAGAACCTGCAGCGCACTTACGGCTTCTACGTCGAGGAGGCGCTGTGGAGCCAGGCCGCGGACCTGTTCGCCGAGGACGGCACGCTCGAGATCGCGGGCCGCGGCGTCTACGCCGGCAAGGAGCGCGTGCTCGAGTATCTGCGCTCCATCACGGACGAATACCCGCGCTACGGCCTGCTGTACGATCAGATGCAGCTGCAGCCGGTCGTCCACGTCGCCCCGGACGGCCGCACGGCCAGGGCCCGCTGGCGGCTGTTCGCGCAGGAGGCCGAGCACGGCGAGTTCGCCGAATGGGGGGTCGGCTGGTACGAGAACGACTACGTCAAGGAGGACGGCGTCTGGAAGATCCAAAACCTGCGCACGTTCATCCGGATGTACGCCCCGTACGAGGACGGCTGGGGCAAGACCGCGCTCGACGCGCCTTCGTTCTCGTCGTCGCTCGAGCCGGACCGGCCGTCGACGATCGAGCATGCGCCGTACCCGGCCGTGCCGACAGCGCCGTTCCACTACGAGAATCCGGTCACGGGCCGGCCCGTCTACGAGCAGACCGCGGCCGATTTCGCGTCGGCGCCCGCGGCGGCCGATCTCGACGACGTCGCCGGCACGCTCGCGGCGCTCGACCGGCGCGTCGGCCTGCTCGAGGATGCTGACCGTATCGAGCGGCTGCACGCGATCTACGGCTATTACCTTGCCGACTATCAGATGGACGACCTCGGCGCGATGTTCGCCGACGACGGCACGATCGAGATCGCGCAGCGGGGCGTCTATGCCGGTAAGGCGAGCGTGCGCCGAAACCTCGACCTGTATCCTCCGGTCGACCTGCACAACCACATGCAGTACCAGCCCGTGATACACGTCGCGCCGGACGGCACGACCGCCGAGATGCGCTCACGCGCGTTCAGCATCATGGGCACGCACGAGGAGTTCGCGACCTGGATGGGCGGCGTGTACGAGAACACGTTCGTCAAGGACGACGGAGTCTGGAAGATCCAGAAGGATCAGGTCTTCAACACTTATTTCACGCCGTACGAGATCGGCTGGAAGGATCAGCCGGAGCGCGACCCGCCGGGCATCACGGAATCCAACCCGCCGGACCTGCCGCCGTCGGTCGAGTTCGACATGTACCCGGTACCGTTTCTGCCGCCGTTTCACTACCCGAACCCGGTGACGGGCGAGCCGGTCGAGGTGCCGCAGCAGAACTAGACCGGCCCCGCGCATCCCGTGGCGGCGCCGGCCGGCGCCGCCACGTCTGCCGGCGGTCGTGCCGCTGACGGCCGGCCGATCGGCTCCTCCGTCCCTCCGCGACGATCGGCGCCCGTCCGCGCCTGTCCGCGACGATCCGCGCCGGCCGCGCCTGTCCGCGCCCGTCCGCGCTCATCAGCGCTCATCCGCGCCGGCCGCGGCTGCCCTCGGCCGGCTTGCACCAGCTTCGGGCATACCCGTTGCCGCCGCACCGTCCCGGTGCAATCCCGGCGTGGGCATAGAGCCTAACGCATTGATTTGCCACGTAAAACGCGCGTGGCACGGTTCCTGCTAATGCTGCGCTCGACACGGCGCGTGAGCGCGCCAGACGCGACGTATCAGCAAACGTAAGGAACAGAGCATGAAGATCAAGCATGGGACCCTGGGTGCCGCGGCCGTAACGATGATGTTGTCCGTGCCCGCGGTGGCTCAGGACCTCGACAGCGGCGCCGGCGGCAGCCTTACGGCCAACGCGGCGGCCAGTAGCAACTACATCTGGCGAGGGTTGACGCAGACGATGAACGAGGTCGCCGTATCGGGCGGGCTCGACTACGCCGCCGACAACGGCTTCTACGTCGGCACGTGGGCGTCGAACGTCAGCTATGCGCCCGGCGACGTGTTCTCTTACGAGCACGATGTCTACTTCGGCTATTCGGGCGGCGACAGCGTCACGTACGACTTCGGCTACCTGTACTACAACTACGACGACATCGCCGAGTTCGATTTCGGCGAGATCTACGCGACGCTCGGCTTCGGCAACTTCAGCGCGACCGCGTACGTGCTGGCGAATACCGAGGCGGACGAAGGTCCGGGACAGGACTTCGGCTTCGGTCAGGCGAACTACGTGTCGCTCGACTACGCCGTGCCGCTCAGGGACGACCTCGAGCTCGGGCTGCATGTCGGCCGGCACGACGGCGACTTCAACGAGGCCTTCAACGGCGTGCCCGGAGACTACGTCGACTACGCCTTGTCGCTCGCCAAGGGCGGTTTCAGCTTCATGATCTCGGACACCGATCTCGACAGCGAAGTGGCCGACGGTCTCGACAACGGCTCGGTCAAGTTCGTCGTCGGCTACTCGATGGACTTCGACCTGTAACGGCGGCCGCCGGCCCTCGCCGGCCGGACAGCCTGCAGGCGGCGGACGGCGAACGCCGCTCGTTCCTGCTTCGCGGCGGCCCCTCCCGGGGCCGCTTGCGTCTGCGCCAGGGGTCGGGGCGCGACAGCCCTGGCCCGCACGAGGCCGCCCGCCGGGAACCGCCGCGGCGATACCGGCGTCGGGCGACTGGCAACACCCAGTATCCGACGTCAGAATGACAACCCGCCCGTGGTGCCCCCGATACCCGCGCCGATGTCTACCGCCGCCGCTCCGGATACCGCCCCTGCCGCGCTGCGGCCGCGCTTCCCGGCACGGCCGCCGCTGTCGCTGTACGTGCATCTGCCGTGGTGCGTGCGCAAGTGCCCGTACTGCGACTTCAACTCGTACGAGGCGCGCGGCCGTCTGCCCGACGACGCCTACGTCGATGCGCTGCTCCGCGATCTCGACGCCGAGTCGGCTTTTGCGGCGGAGCGCGCCGTCTCGAGCATCTTCATCGGCGGCGGCACGCCGAGCCTGTTCTCGGGTCACGCGATAACGCTGCTGATCGACGGGATCCGTTCGCGCCTCCCTGTCGCCGCGGACGCGGAGATCACGCTCGAGGCGAACCCGGGCGCCGTCGAAGCCGAGCGCTTCGCGGACTTCGTCGAGGCGGGCGTCAACCGCCTGTCGATCGGCGTGCAGAGCTTCAGGGATTCGCAGCTCGGGGCACTCGGCCGCGTGCACGACTCGGCGGAAGCCGTTCGTGCAGTGGAGCTCGCGCGGCGCGCCGGTTTCACGAACGTCAACGTGGACCTGATGTACGGTCTGCCGGGCGACGATGCGGCCGGGGCGCTGCGCGACGTCGAGCTGGCCGCGGAGCTCGCCCCGACGCACATCTCCTGGTATCAGCTGACGCTCGAGCCGAACACCGCGTTCCACCGCAGACCCCCTTCGCTGCCGCGCGACGAAACGATCAAGGAGATCGAGGAACGGGGCCTCGAATCGTTGCGACAGCACGGTTATCTCCGCTACGAGATTTCCGCGCATGCGCGCGAAGGCTTCCGCTGCCGACACAACCTTCACTACTGGCGGTTCGGCGATTACATCGGCATCGGCGCCGGCGCCCATGGCAAGCTCACGTGTCCCGAGCGGGGCGCGATACTGCGGCGAGCGAAGACCCGTAATCCTGCGACATACATGGAACGGGCAGGCACCCCAGCCGCCGTCGGCGAAGAGCGAGTCGAATCGCCCGAGCAGATCGTGCTCGAGTTCATGATGAACGCTCTGCGCCTGACGGACGGCGTCGACGTCGACTGCTTCGAGCGTCGCACCGGGCAGCCGCGTTCCGTCATCGCCGCGGCCATCGCGGACGGCGTACGCCGCGGATGGCTGCACGACTGCGCCACGGTGCTGAAGCCGACGCCGCGCGGGCTCGACGTCCTGAATTCCGTGCTTCTGCTGTTCTAGCGTACGCGCCCCTCCGGCACGTCGCATGCCGGCGACAGTTAGTCGCCGGGCGATCCTGCTGTTAGCGTCGTTTCAAACTCGAAAACCAACTCAGAACGCGGAGAAGTTTTCACGACGACTCGAGGGGGGCGGCGTCCCGCGCGTGACTTGCGCGCCGCGCCGGCCGACGGATCGGCTTGCGAATTCCCAGGGAGGGACTCATGCGGCGTGAAAGAAGTCATCGGGGCTGGAATCATTGGCGTGTGCTCGCAGCGGCACTTGTCGCGACGGCGCTCACCGCTTGCGGATCGGAGGACGACCCGGCAGCAGGCGCACCGACGGACTCGGAAACCGAAGTCGTGCAGGAGTTGTCGGGCAGCGTCGGCGACGGCCCGGTCGCCGGCGCCGATCTGACCGTCTACACGAACGGCGGCGAGGAGATCGAAAGAACCGTCAGCGATCAGACCGCCGCCTACAACGTGCAGGTCCGCACCAAGGGCAAGCACTATCCGCTGCTGATAGAGGCCACGGGCGGCACGGATCTCGTCACGAACGTCGCGCCGGATTTCAAGCTCGCCGGCGCGGCGCTCGGCCCCGGCAGAAACGAAGTCGCGAACATCAGCCCGTTCTCGACACTGGCGGTCGCGATCGCGCAGGAGCTGCCGGGCGGGCTGACGACCGAGAACATCGTGGCGGGTGTCGAGGCGGTGGTGACCGAGCTCGGCTCGGGACTCGACTCCCTCGCTTCCGCCGAAGTCATCGACACCGAGATCGACGAGTCCAACGCGGCCGAGATGGTCAAAGCGTCGGAAACGCTGGCCGAGATCTTCCGCCGCACGAATGAGGTCATCGTCGCGAGCCGCGGCGAATCGAGCGTGGAGGCCGTGATCGACGCGCTCGGCTCCGACCTGGCCGACGGTCGGCTCGAGGGCGCCGGCGGCGCGAATGTCGATCCGCAGGTGTCGGCCGTCGCGCGCGTGGCCGCGGGCGACGTGTCGCTCGAGGCCATCTCCAACACACTGCACGTGCACGGCGCCGACGCGACGAGCGCGCTGGACGGCGCGATCGCGACGATCGCGCCCGAAGCGGCCGACGCACCGACGGCATCGCTGCCGATCTCCGAGAACCTGATCGCGCAGGCGAAACTCGGCGTCGCGGCGGCATCGGCGCTCGAGCCGACCGAGGACCTGGCGGCTCTCGCCGAAGCGCTCGACTCGCTGCAGGCGGGCATGCTGCCGACCGAGGCTGTCGAGGCCCTGCCCGCCGGCGCGGCGACGGCTCTGGACCCGGCGCTGACCCGGCTGACGAACGGTGTGGCCGAGGACGTCGCCGCCGTCAACGCGGTCAGCGGCGGCGAGGCCCCCGGCACGGGCGATCCGGAGCCGACCGATCCGACGGACCCGAC
>JAFGNC010000535.1 GCA_016927175.1 Gammaproteobacteria bacterium
AATGACGATCAGAAACAGAGCCAGCACCGGGAAGACCTGCCATCTGCGGATGACGCCGGTTCAGCAAGATGCATGCCAGCCGCGTTCCGCGCATCGGGCACGCCCACGTCCGGGCAGCGGTGCAGGTGTGGACGTACGGGTATTTACGGGTGCGGGTCGAGCGGATGTTCTGTTACAAAGTCGGGGAGTGCTTGTCGGGCGGGATCTCGTTGCGCTCCGGCAGGCGGACCGCAACACAGAGTGAGGACGCCTTATGAACGCGATGACAAAGACGGCTGCCGTCGTGCTGACGGCGTTGCTGACCTTCTCCGCTGCCGCGCAGGCCCAGAACCGCGGCCCGGGTCAGGCGGCGCAGAACGACCGGCCGATGCAGCAGCAGATGCAGCAGAGAATGCAGGATATGCAACGGCAGATGGCGCGGATTCACGCCACCGAGGACCCGGAGGAACGCCGGCGGCTGATGCAGGAGCACATGCAGAGCATGCAGCAGAGCATGTCGTCGATGCGCGGCATGATGCGCGGCCGCAGCGGCGGCGGCATGCCCGAATGCGCGGAGGACGACGCGGACTGCCGGCTGGAGCAACTGCAGATGCAGCAGCAGATGATGAACGAGCGCATGGGCATGATGCACATGATGATGGAGCAGATGATGGGTCAGATGATGGAGCGGCATCAGATGCCCGGCGCGGACGAGGCGGACACGATCGAGAACGGCCAGCAGGACTAGAGCAAGATCGGTTGCAGCGCATCGTCGTATCCGCGGGCGCGCGGAACACCACGCTGCGCCGTGTACCGGCACCACACGCTGCGGCAGGACAGGGCGGCGCGACGCTGCCGCGCCGCGTACGCCGCCCGCCGCTGAGACTCGCCGGCTCTGCCGACGTCGGCTACGGCGGCGTCACCCGCAGCAGCTGATTGCCCCCGAGCAGATACAGCGCGCCGTCGGGCCCCTGGCGGACCTCACGAATTCGCAGGTCGAGGTTCTCGAGCAGCCGCTCCTCCGCGACGACGCGCTCGCCGTCGAGCACGAGACGCACCAGATGCCGGCCGGCCATCGCGCCGACGAAAAGATTGCCCCGCCACTCGGGGAACAGATCGCCGGTATAGAAGGCCATGCCCGACGGTGCGATCGACGGCACCCAGTAGTAGACAGGCTCCTCGACTCCCGGCATCGACGTCATGCCGGTTCCGACCGGCACGTTCCTGCGGCCGTCGGCCTGGCGGGCGTCGTACTGCACGCCGTATGAGACATTCGGCCAGCCGTAGTCGCGGCCCGGCCGGACGATGTCGATCTCGTCGCCGCCCTGCGGGCCGTGATCGATGACCCACAGCTCGCCTGTCTCCGGGTGAATCGCCGCACCCTCCGGATCCTTGAGGCCGTGCGCATAGGTCTCGCGCGCGACGGTCGCGCGTGAGAGCCACGGGTTGTCGGCCGGTATCGTGCCGTCGGGGTTCAGGCGGATCACGCGCCCGCTGAAGTTGCGCGGGATGTCCGGGTTGTCCAGAAAGTCGCGCTCGACACCGTCCAGGTCGGAGTCGTAGAAGCGGAATGCGTCGGCGCCGGTCACGAACAGGGTGCCGTCCGGCGCGAACACGATGCGCCGCTCGACGCGGCCCTCGATCAGCACCTCGACGTCCTCGAGACGCGTGTTGTCCTCGCTGAGCCGCGCGCGCCCGACGCGTTCCGTGCCGAGGTCCATGACGCGGCGCTCGTGGAAGGGCTTCTCCCAGACCTCCTCGTAGAAGTGCTCGACCGGCCATTCGCCCGCGGCCTCGCCTTTCGGCGGCGCGAAATACGTGAAGTAGACGAGCCGGTTCTGCTCGAACCCGGGATCCAGGACGACATCGTGAAAGCCCTGCGCGGCGACCACCTTGACGGGCGGCACGCCTGCGATCGGCTGCGACACGGAGCCGTCGGGGGACACCGTCCGCAGCGTTCCCGCCCGCTCCGTCACGAGAAAGCTGCCGTCCGGCAAGAACGCGACCGCCCACGGGCTCGTCAGCGCGTCGGTGATCACGTCGACCCGGACCGCGGAAGCCTCGGCCGGCGGCGGCGCGTCGGTCTGCCCGGCAAACGCGGGAGTCGGCTCGATCGGTCCCGCGGAGCCGCTCTGTGCGAGCGCGGGTGATGCCGGAGCCGTGCAGATCAGCAGGAGCGCCGCGGCGAGTGCCGCCGGACGATCGAGCCGTAAATCGAAGTGCATTGCTGTCCCTCCCGTTCGTGGCGGCGATTCTGCGGCGCGCCTGGCCTCCAGTGTACGCCCTGCGGCGGCCGCGGCGTCGCGCGCATCGAGGCGCAGATCACGAGCGGCGCTCTGAAGCCGCGAGAGCGCGTTCCGTCACTGCGCTCGATGAGCCGCACGGCCGGCGTCAGCGTCGGGACGGTCGTCGAGGCCTACGTGCATCTCGAGCGGCGAGGGCTGCTCGAGACCCGGCCGCGCTCGGGCTACTTGGCGCGGTGACGGCGGAGGCGGCGGCAGTCCCGGCGTGCAACGCAGGTTCGCTATCGTTCCGGGGCTGTCGTTCCGTTCGATCGTCCGCGAGCATCGGCGCAGACGCCCGCGCTGCCGTCGACAACGGTGTCCGGGAACGGCGGGCGGCCGCTGGCATCGATGACGCGCAGGTTCGTCGACAGCAGATAGCGCTCGTCGTCCTGTCCGAGCAGCGCTTCGGCAAAGACGGCTCGGAAGCCGGACTCCGGTGCCGCGACGTCGATGACATGAGTGGTCGGCTCGGCGCCGGCGCTTGCGATGGCGGCGACTGCCGCGGGAATGGTTTCCGCGGCGAACACGTCGTCGCGGAAATCGGTGTCGTCCGAGTCGGCGGACCACGTGGTGACCGACGCCGGAGAAGGGTTCCCGCGAACGCACAGGCGCAGTCCGCCCGCCGGGGACGGCAGGAATTCCCATTCCAGGGACGGCAGCGGCTCGCCCCCCGCGGAGTGCCGGTGCAGTGCGCGCAACGCCGGCACGAAACGACCGAAGTCCTCGA
>JAFGNC010000097.1 GCA_016927175.1 Gammaproteobacteria bacterium
CCGTCCCGCGAGTTCACAGATTGGCGCAAAAGTCGCCGGCGCCGTGAAGCGGCCGGCGCGCGAGCGGCCGGCGCAGCGAAGAGCAGAGGCGCGAACATCGCGGATGCCGGAATTTCGCGGTGCCGGGCGCTGCACCGGATCAGTGCGAGACGGGGACCACCTCACCCGCATCGTTGATCCGCAGACCGAGCGCCGTGCTCCAGTCGCGGTCGAGCAGCGGCGAGCCCGCCGGCAGCGGCTCGTCCGCGGCGGCGTCGAAGCCGATCTCGCGGAACGTGACGTCCGCCGCGCCGATGCCGCCCACGACTCTGACGCGCTCCGCCGCCGGCGCCGCGGGCGGCGCGCCCGCCGCGAGGCCGACGTCGAGCAGCCGGCTGCCGACGACGTCGAGGCGGCCGCCCTCGAGCTCTACCCGATGCACCCAGTGAATCGTCTGCACGACCAGGTGCGAGCCGCTGTCCGTGAAGCCGATCCAGCGGATCGGGTGCGCGAAGGTGTGCCGCGGGCCCACCGGCTCGTAGGTCTGCGTATCCCACAGCTCGACGTTGCCGGTCTCGTCCCCGCTCGCGAGCACGCGCCCGTCGGGTGAGAACGCGATCGCGTGGACGCCGCCCTGCGCGCGCACGGAGCCGAGCGGCGTGGTGCTGTCGGGTGCGCCGAAGAACACATTGCCCGCGCTGTCGCCGACCGCCCACGTGCGCGAGTCGGGCGCGAACGCGACGGCGAGCCCCGTGCCGTTGACGGACAGCTCGCCGTGCTGCGTGCCGTCCGCGGTGCTCCAGACGCGGGCCGAGTACTCGGCGGCGCTGACGATGTAGCGGCCGTCGCGGCTCGTGTCGACGGCGTGCACCGGACCGATCGGATGCCGCATGAAGTACGCGGCCGGCGCGACGTTCGCGAGATTCCACGCCCGCACGACGCCGTCGTCGCCGCCGCTCGCGATCAGGCTGCGCGGCACGTTGATGTCGAGGCTCGTGACCCTGCCGCGGTGGCCGATGTAATCGACCGTCTCCTGCGCGAGGTCGCGCCGAATCAGCTCGCTCGCGCTGCGCACGCGAACGTGCCCGCCGCGAAAGCCGAGCGCGGCGACGCCGCCGGCCGCATCGAGCGCCATCGCAGACAGGCCCGCCGAGGACATGCCGAGATTCTCGTCGCCGGCGAGCTCGTCCGGATCGAGCCGCCAGACGCGGAACGTCTTGCCGTTCGCGGTGACCAGGGCGCGCCCGTCCGGCGCGAGCCCCGTCTCGACGACACTGTCGGCCCGGTCGATGCGCAGGCGCAGCGGCCGCAGGTCGCCGCTGACGTCGCGCACGACGACGTGACCGTGCTCGCCTTCGAATGCGGCCATCGCGCCGTCGGCCGACACGCTGACGCTGTCGGCATCGACCGTGACGCCGAGCGGCCAGCTCTCCGGCTCGCCCGGCCGCGTGCCGTCGAGCGGCAGTGCCCATGCGCGCACGTTGCCCGCCGAATCGGCCGTCAGCAGCAGATCGTTGCTCGGGACCGGCACGACGCGCTCGACGTCCCGGTCGTGCTGGAGCTCTCTGAGAACGCGTCCGCGGCGCGGATCGACGATGCCGACGACGCGCGGCGTCTCGAGCACGGCCAGGTACCTTGCCTCGGGGCCGAGCAGCCACGATCTCGCTCCGGCGACGCCCTCCGCGCTCGCGACCAGCTCGCCGTCGGCGGCCCGCACCAGGCTGAACAGCGGGCTCGCGCCTTCGACCTGCTCGGCGATGGCGAGGAAGTCGCCGTCGAGGCTGAGCGCCGGCGGCAGCAGAAAAGCCGTCTGCGTCTCCAGAGAGGCAACCCGCGTCCCCTGCTCGACATCCCACAAAGTCAGCCGGTCGCCGACCTGGATCAGCAACCGTGACGCGGAGGCGTTGAAGGCGACGTGCTCCGGCGGCGCCGCGAGATCGAGGTCGTGGATCGCGCGGCCGGTGGTCAGGTCCCAGATCGTCAGCGCTCCGACGGCCCCGGCACGCGCCGGGCTCGCGGCGGCGCGGCGCCCGTCGTCGCTGATCTCGACGCGGACCTGCTCGGTGCGGACCGGGTCCGGGATCGGCAGCCCCTGCTCCGGAGTGTCGAGCCATACGTCCCCGTCCTCGGAGAATTGCAGCCCCCAGCGCAGCAGCACGCCGACCTCGCCCGGATCCCGGTCTACGAGCGTGAAGCGCCACACGCCCTGCCGCGGCTCGTCCGCCAGCGCGACGAGCGGCGACGAGCCGGTCGCGCTGAAGCTGTAGATTTCCTGACCCGGGCTCTGGCGGCGCAGCGGCAGGCTCACCGTCGCGCCGCTCGGCGCGGCCAGCGTCAGCAGCAGATCGTCGTCCGCCGGATGCTGCACGCGCAGCTGCAGCCGGAACGTGCCGGCGGAGCCGAGCTCCTCGACGCCGATCTCGCGGGTGACCGGCACGTGCTGGAGCGCGGTCAGCCGGCCCGGCACGCGGGCCGCGGGGGACGCCGGCTCGTTGCCTTCGATCGCCTGCGCGTCGAACGGCATCCGCCGCGCCCGGTGCGCCGTATCGACGACGGCGAGCCGGCCCTGTTCCCAGTCCACACTCCAGCTCGCCGGCGTCGCGGAGAAACGGAACGTCCCCATCAGGCGGCCGTAGTCTTCGCCGATCAGCTCGGCCGCGACGCGCCGCACGGCCGTCTCGCGGCCGGGCAGCGCCTGCATCGCGAACAGCAGCGCGTCGTCGCGCCGCTCGGCATGCCTCGCTCGGTCGGCGCGGCGCAGCCAGTAGGCCGCCTTCAGCCGGTCG
Organism: Gammaproteobacteria bacterium; assembly: GCA_016927175.1. Lineage (GTDB taxonomy): Bacteria > Pseudomonadota > Gammaproteobacteria > Steroidobacterales > Rariloculaceae > ZC4RG20. Next base: position 2,766 of record JAFGNC010000097.1, read on the forward strand.
GCGAGCGGCTCGTAGTCGGGCAGCTGCCGCAGCACCTGATCGGCCGACAGCATCTCGCTGTGAGTCGTCGCGGCGCGGCTGCGGCGCGCCATGGCCTCGGCCAGCAGCCGGTTCGCCGTGCCGGCAAAGCCCGGCAGGCGGTGCAGCTTCTGGTACGCGTCCTCGGCCACCGCGAAGTCCTGCGTCACGACCGACAGCGTCTGCACGTACGGCCGCGGCAGAACCTGGCTGTACCAGATCGTCACGATGGCGGCGACCGCGATCAGCGCGGCGGCCGCGCCGGCGCCGCGCCAGTCGAAGGGCCGCGCCGCGCCGACCCAGCGCTCGCCGAACACCTCGCGGACGATGCGGTTGCGGTAGTGCAGCAGGCCGTCGCCGCCGAGCGCGGCGACGCCCGAGAGCCGCAGCAGCTCGCGCGACGGCGAGCTCGGCTCGTCGCCGACCGGCTGGCCCTTCGCGATCTTCGCGAGCAGCGTCAGCGCCTGGCGCGTCGGCTTGCCGGGCGTCGTCAGCAACCCGCGGATGTGACCGATGTAGGGCTCCTTCTGCGCCGCGCCCGCGGCGAGAAACTGCTCCCTGACGACGCGATCGACGTCGGCCGCGCCGACGCCGCGGCGCGCGACGCCGCGGGCGACCTTCTGCGTCAGATACGGCTGTCCGCCGGTCCACGCGTGGATGCGCGCCAGGATCGCGGCCGCCTCCTCGTCGCTGCGGCGAAAACCCGGCGCGAGCGTCCGGCACTGCTCGAGCGTGAAGTCGGCGGGCTCGATCGGCTGCCCGTCGATGAACGGCGAGAGATTCGCGTCCGGGCAGAGCCGGCCCGGCGAGCCGACGCCGAGCACGACGAAGTTCAGCCGCGCATCGTCCGGCTCGCTGACGCGCCGCGCATAGCAGGCCCGGATCGTGCCGAACAGCTCCTGCGCGAACGGCAGATCCGCCGCGCGCTCCACCTCGTCGATGAACACCGCGACCGGGGCCGACGTGTTGGCGAGCACGACCTCCCAGAAGAACTCCGTCAGGCGCTGCTCGGCCGGCAGCGCGCTCCGCTCCTGCCACCAGGCCTGCAGGTCGACCTTGAGCCTCAGCTCGCGCAGGATCCGATACGCGATGCCGTAGTACCAGCGGCCGGCGTCGCCGCTCTCGCCGCGGGCGCCGATCTGGTTCAGGTCGACGACGGCCGCGAGCTGGCCCTCGCGGCGCAGCGTCCGGATCGCGCGCGCCATCAGGCTCGACTTGCCGGTCGCGCGGGCGCTCAGCACGTAGCAGAAGCGCTGCTCGGCGATGCCGCGGATCAGCTCCGCGTCGGCGGCCCGCTCGACATAGCACGCCCGGTCGGGCTGCACGGGCCCGCCGACGACGAAGAAGTCCGATGGCTGATCTGGTTTCGGCACAACGGGCCGATTGTAGGGGCGCCGCGGAGCGGGCAGCAATTTACGTGCGGCGGGGCTTCAGCCGCCGCGCTGAGGTATCATCGGCGCCCTCTCGATCCCGGTCGGAGGCGGGAATGGACATCGCTCACAGCCATAATCTGAACATGGATCTGACCGTGCCGAAGCCTTTCGGCATCCGCGTGACGCTGCCGAGAACCGACACCTTCGCGCAGCTGCTCGGCACGGACTGGGAGCGTGTCCACTGGTACGCGACGGCGCAGGAACGGGACCGGGCGCTGAAGGAAATGGCGAGCGAGCACCTGTATTCGCGCCGCGGCGACGTGCCGCGCCTCAGGTTCGAGCCGATCGAGCGCGGCAGCTAGGCGAGAGCCCGCCCGGTCCACTCGCGACGAAGCGGGCGGCGTGGCGGCGATAGGCCGCGAGCTCCTCTTCCGCGCGGGCGCGGTCCCACAGCGCGAGCTCGACCAGCGCGTCCGCCGCGGCCGGCGCCTCGTCGAGGCCGAAATCCGGCCCGAGGCCGACCATGGTCCGCCGCTGCAGCACGTCGATCAGGCTGCCGGCCCACTCCGCCTCGATCGCCCTGACGAGCTCGGCTCGCAGCAGCACGGAGCCGGGCGCCGCGGGTGCTGCGAGCTCGGGCTGCTGCGCGATCACGGTCAGCAGCCTTTCGGTCAGCCCGCCGTACGTGTTCCACAAACGCCCCGCCGTCACCGCGCCGAAGCGCTGGCCGAGCTCGCCGAGCAGGGCGGCGCGCTTCGGCTCGTCCGCCGTGCCGGGCAGCGGCGCGCGCTCCGCCGGGCGGCGCCCGCCGGGAACGAGGCCGTCGCGGGAGAGCCGCGCGAGCACCTGCGCGGCCAGCGAGCGGTGCGTCGTCAGCTTGCCGCCGATGATCGAGTAGAGCCCCCGCGGCTCGCGGTGAGCATGGATCAGGTGCCGCCGCGTGATCGCGCCTTCGATCTCGCCCGGACGGTACGGCAGCGGTCTGATGCCCGCCTGCGTGTAGCGGATGTGCTGCGCCAGCGCCGCGCCCGGAAACAGCCTCTCGGTCTCCGAGACCAGATAGCGCAGCTCGGCTTCGCTGATCGTGGCTTCGCCGGGGTCGCCGTCGTAGCGGACGTCGGTCGTGCCTATCAGGTAGAGCCCGTTCCACGGGATCACGAAAAACGGCCGGCCGTCGCTGGCCGCTTCGCTGTAGACGGCCGACGCGGGCGCGCCCCGAAACGGCTCGACGACCAGATGGCTGCCTTTGGTGCCGCCGATCAGCGGCACGCGGTCGGGCGCGGGCTCGCTGCCGCCCGCCGCGCCGAGCACGCTTTCGATGACATCGTCTATCCAGGGTCCGGCCGCATTGATCACGACGTCCGCCGGCACGCGGCCGCGCGAGCCGTCCGCGCCCTGCCATTCGACGCCGCGCACCGCGCCGCCGTCGACGAGGACCCGCGCCGCGCGCGTGTGGTTCAGGATGCGCGCGCCGCAGCGCGCCGCGTCGAGCACGTTCTCGACGACGAGCCTTTCGGGATAACGGATCTGCGCGTCGAAGAAGTACGCGCCGCCGACGAGCCCGTCGGGCGCGAGCCCCGGCATGCGCTCGAGCAGCTGCTCGCGGCTCAGCATCCGATGCTCCGGCAGCGAGCCGGCGCCGGTCAGGCCGGCCGCGAGCAGATCGTAGAGCCAGAGCCCGATGCGGATCTGCCAGAATCTGCGGCGGCCGCCGCGGTACAGCGGCAGGTGCAGCCCGAGCGGCTCGACGAGATGCGGCGCCGTCTCGAGCAGCGCCTCGCGCTCGCGCAGCGACTCGCGGACGAGACCGAGCTCGCCGTGCTCGAGGTAACGCAGACCGCCGTGGATCAGCCGGGTCGACGCGGCCGACGTGCCGCCGCCGATGTCGTCGCGCTCGAGCAGCACGACGTCGAGCCCGCCGAGCGCGGCGCGGCGCGCGATCGCGGCGCCGTTGATGCCGGCGCCGATCACGACGACGGCGGGCCGCGCTGCCGAAGGCGCCTGGGCCGGCACCGGGCGTCAGCCGCGCGTCTGCCCGGTGCCGCGCACGACGTACTTGTAGCTGGTCAGCTCTTCGGCGCCGACGGGGCCGCGCGCATGGATCCGGCCCGTCGCGATTCCGATCTCCGCGCCCATGCCGAACTCGCCGCCGTCCG
>JAFGNC010000536.1 GCA_016927175.1 Gammaproteobacteria bacterium
CTTGTCGAGCGAAGCGACGATGCGGCCGCGGTCGATGAAGGTGATCTGATCGGAGATCTGCTCGACGTCGAGCGTGTTGTGCGACGAAAACAGGATCGAACGGTCGTCCTCCTGCAGCACTTCCATCAGCTCCGCCAGCACCTCGTGCCGGGCGACCGGGTCGAGACCCGACGTCGGCTCGTCGAGGACGAGCAGGCGAGGGCGCCGCGCCAGCGTGAGCAGCAGCAGCGCCTTCACGCGCTCGCCGTGCGACAGCGCCTTGACCTTCTGCTCCAGGTGCAGGTTGAAGCGGTCGACGAGCTTGGCCGCGTAGGCGCCGTCCCAGCCGGAGTAGATCGACTTGATGAAGTCGATGTGCCAGGCGAGGGTCTGGCTGCCGAACAGGCGCATGTCGTCCGACACATAGCCGATGTCGCGCTTCGCCGCCGCCTGCTCCCGGGGCATCGAGCGTCCAAGGACCCGGACCTCGCCCGCGTCCTGACCGACGAGGCCGGTCAGGATCCGGATCGTCGTCGACTTGCCGGCGCCGTTCGGACCGACGAAGCCCATGATCTGGCCCTGCTCGAGCTCGAAGGAGACGTCGTCGAGCCGGAAGAATCGGTATCGCTTCGAGACGCCGCGCAAACTGATCGCATGTTCGCTCATATGTTCATCTTCGCTTTTCGTTGTAGCGCTACGCGCAGCCGTGCCTCGAGCTCCTTCTGGCCGAGCCCGAGCCGCCGCGCAATCCCGGCCGCAGTTGCGAGGTGCTCGTCGAGCTCCTTCTGCTGCAGACTCGTGCCCAGGTTCGCGTCGTTCGCGATGTAAGTGCCCCTGCCCTGGCGCGTCACGATCAAGCCTTCCCGCTCGAGCTCGAGATACGCGCGTTTGACGGTAATGACGCTGACCTGCGTGTCGACGGCCAGCGCGCGTATCGACGGGATCTCCTGCCCGGGCTGCCAGTCGCCGATCGCGATGCGATGCCGGATCTGCTCCATGATCTGGAGGTACATCGGTCGCCGGTCCGCCTGTGAGATAGTGAGCTTACTGTGCATATCAATATGCACACTATACACGCGGCACCGTCGAATGCAAGGGGGGCTCCGACACGGTGAGGGATTCAGGAACGGCACCAAGGACGCGGCAAGATCGCCAGGTGAGAGATCCCGCGGTCTCGTGGCACATAGATGGCAACACGGCCGCGGTCGCCGTTTGCGATCGCCAAGACCGTATGAGAAGCTTCCGCCGCGACAAAGGTCCGGACCTCGGTCGGGATGGGGCGGCCTGGCTAGGGCGAGAAAGGGATAGATCGATGTCTGACGAGCGGACGCGGCCGAGGCAGCCCGTCGCCACAGTCCGGCTGGTGCTCAGGATGTCGTTGCCGTGGGTTTGCTCGTTCGCGTCGTTTGCCGCCTTCGCCCAGCCGTCGACGCCGTTGCAAGCCGCCCAGACCCTGACCGAGTCGCATGGGGCGGGCGAGACCTTCACCTACGAGATCGACGTGCTCGCGGGGCACAGCTATCTGCTTCGCGTCGAACAGCACGGACTCGATCTGATCGTATCGCTCGAACGGCCCGACGGGACCGCCACGTCGTTCAACTCGCCGCTGTTCCGCGATGGTCCCGAGATCGTGCTGCTGGAAGCGACGTCCGACGGAGCCCATCGGATCACAGTGCGGTCCGATGAGTACACGGCTGCGATGGGCGGCCATACGATCGGCTACGTGGAATTGCCCGAGTCGGCAAGCGGCGGCGCACTCGAAGCCTATCGCATGATGACCGCCGGTAGCGCGGCCAACTTCACGTCCGGTGAGGAGGCGTGGGCCGATGCAGTCGATTCCTACACGGCGGCTGCCGAAACGTGGAGACGACTCGGCGAAACGGAGGAACGGGCGCACGCCCTGTTCAGCGCTGCGACACTCCGCTATTGGCAGCTCTACGATTGGGGCACTGCAGCCGAGCTCGCCGCGGTGGCGGCGGAGCTCTATTTCGGCATCGGGAACGACGGTTTGGGAGCCAACGCGGCTCATTTGAGAGCGGCGGCATTGGTCGAGGAGGCGATAGAGGCGGCGCAGTCCGAGGCGGATGCGCCCGTGGCGGACGCGGAGTCGCTCTTCAGTGAGGCTTTCGCGCTGCTCGGGGAGGCCAGGGCGGTCCACGAGCGGCTCGGCAACATCTACGATCTCGGACTCGTCATCAACAATATCGGCTACACGCACTTCAACCGCGGTGAGCTCGACGCTGCACGCGCCTATTTCGATGAAGCCGCGGCGCTTTTCGAAAACGCGGGCGAGTGGACGGGGGAGCTGAATCCGCGATCGAACCTGGCGGTGATCGACTATGAGGCGGGGCAGCTCGCGAGTGCGATCGAAACCCTGACGCGAATAATCGACCTTCTGCCGGAGGGGAAGCTGCTGCGCGAGCGCGCGAACGCATTGGACAACCTCGGGATCTTCCAGCAGAAGTTCGGCGATGCCGAGCAGGCTCTGCAGACGTTTGCAGCTGCCCTCGAGATCCAGCGCGGCATCGAAGATGCCCAGGGCGAGGGTCGTACGCTGCGAGGGATAGGTCAAACCTATTTCGGCCTCGGCGAGCTGGACCTTGCGAAACAGTATCTGGAGCAGGCGTTGCCGCTCGCAGAGAGGACCAACGACGGCAGGACACGCGAGGCGATCCTGCGGACTCTCGGCAACATCGCTTTCCTCGAGGCGCAGTATGCGGCGGCGCTGCAACGTCATGAGCAGGCGCTCGACGTCGTCCAGTCGGCCTCCGACCGAGCTTACCTGCAGGTTCTGGCGGCCAAGGACCTGCGAGAGCTGGGACGAACCGAACGCGCCATGCAGCTCGCCGGCGAGGCTTTGGCCTCCGCGGAGGCCATCGGGTCGGATCCGCTGCTGGCCGATGCGCTTCACGAAATTGGGCGGCTGCGGCTCGATCGAGGCGATGCGTCCGGCGCAGAGCGGCAGCTGCAACGCGCTGCCGGACTGTACGAGCGCTACGGCCTGGCGGAGCAGCACGGCGAGGCACTGCACAGTCTGTCGCTGGCCGCTCGTGCTCAGGGGCGGCTGGACGAGGCGGTGGAGCTCGGAAGCGCGGCGCTCGAGCAGATAGAAAGTCTGCGGGCGCGCGTCGCGGATCCGGAGCTTCGGGCACTGTTCTCCGCAAGACGGAGCGCCTATTACGAGAATCAGATCGACGTGCTGATGGCGCGACACGAAGCTGCCGGCGGAAGCACCGAGGAGTACCTGCACGCCGCGCTGGAGACGAGCGAACGCGCTCGCGCCAGAATGACAGTCGACCTGTTGACCGAGGCATCCGTCGAGCTGCACGACGGATTCGATAGCGCTCTTCGACAGCGGCAGGCGGAGCTCATCGCGCGGCTCGCGGATCTGAGCCACCAACGCGACGTCGCGTTACTGCAAGCGCCCGGTGACGCCCGGGATGCTCGGCTGAGATTGCTGTTGGCGGATCTGGCGTCCACCGAGAACGCCCTCGATCTTCTCCAGATCGAGCTGAGGCGCAGCAGTCCGAGATTCGCAGAGTTGTCCACCCCAAAGGCGTTGAGCGTGCCCGACATTCAGGCATCGCTCGATGCAGACACGATGCTGCTGCAATATGCGCTCGGCGACGCGCGCAGCTTCGTGTGGGCGGTGACCAGAACCGATGTCATAGGCATCGACCTTGCCGACCGAGAAACGATCGAAGCCGCGGCCCGCGCCGCTCTGGAGGGCCTGAGAACCTACCGACCCGGCGGCCGGACCCCAGCCCCGGATCAGCTGGCCGCGCTCGCGGACCTGGTCGTCGCGCCCGTCGCCGACTACCTCGACAAGCCCCGCGTCGTCCTGGCAGTGGATGGTGCGCTGCAGTACGTGCCCTTCGGTGTGTTGCCGGCGATGCTCTCGGACGGACACGCGAGGCTGCTCGACGAACACGAGATCGTCGGCATTCCGTCGATGTCCTCGCTCGCCGTGCAGGCTTCGGCGGACGATCGTCCGGAGGCGCTCAAAGCGGTTGCCGTGTTTGCCGATCCGGTGCTCGACTCGACGGACCCGCGGCTGCGCGATTCCTCGCCACTGCTCGCCGGTGCTTCGCCGCTGAGCGGTCTGATCGTGCGGTCGTCGGTGGGCGGCAGCCTCGGTCGATTGCCCGCCACGGCCAGGGAGGCGGACCTGATCGCGGCGTTGGCGCCGAGCGGGAATCTCTTCGTCGCGCGCGGTTTCGCAGCGAGCCGCGATGCGGTAATCCGGATGGATCTGACGCAATACCGCTACATTCACTTCGCCACCCACGGTCTCGTGGACTCCCGCTATCCCGGCCTGTCTGCTCTCGCGCTGTCGCGATTCGATGCCGAAGGCAGGCCGCAGGAGGGGTTTCTGAGATTGAACGATATCTTCGGTTTGCGACTCAATGCCGATCTCGTGGTCCTCAGTGCCTGCGAAACTGCGCTTGGACGCGAGATACGCGGCGAGGGCCTGATCGGCATGACGCAGGGTTTCATGTACGCCGGCGCGCGCAGCGTGGTCGCGAGTCTTTGGCAAGTCCCCGATCGTGCCACGGCTGAGCTCATGGCGAAGTTCTACGGTTTCATGCTCGAAGACGAGCTTAGGCCGGCTGCAGCACTGCGTGCGGCGCAGCTGGCTATCGCCGCGGAAAGACGCTGGAGCAGTCCGTACTTCTGGGGGGGATTCGTTCTAGTGGGAGATTGGCGATGAGAACAACCGGTCTGCGAAGGCCGCTGGCATTATTTTGTCTGATATCGGTTTCGTCAGGGTGTGCCGTGTTGCCGAAGCCCGATCCGCGCAGCCCGGGTATGGTGCGCGACATGCCCGTGACGCTGACCGTGTGCTATGTCGAGGGTGACGACGCGCACGCTAACGTCGGCGATCGCGTGGAGTTCGACACGAACAGGCTCGGCAGGCTGCGAATCCGGCATCTGCCGGGTCCGAACAACGAGACCGGGGCATGGAATGACGGTGATTACGTTCGGGTCAGATCCGCCGTGCTGGTCGAGAGAGTGGACCCGCGCGGCAACCGGGCCAACTCGCGGCGCTTCGTGCCGGTCGGCCGCTTCAAAGTCGGCGTCGGCGAGCATAGTTCTCGCCTGCCCTTCGACTTCCTGGCGAGTATGGCTACCGATCATTTGACCGTCGAGGGCCTTCCTGAATGCAACGCTGACATCGGTGACGACGAAGTGCTCATTCGGGGCGGTGGCGACGGCAACGATCGTCACGGCGGACACATCATCGCGCGATAATGCGGCTGCCGTTGCTGCTCGGGCTCGTGGCGGCTGCCGGTCAAGCGGCGGCCGATCAGGAGGCGGTGGCGCATCACTTCCCGGACGACCCGTTGTTCGGGCACCAATGGCCGCTGTCGAACACGGGCCAGGGCGGGCGCGTGGCCGGTGCCGACGTCGGCGCGACCGAGGCGTGGGCCTACACTCGCGGCTCGCCGGACATCGTGATCGCCGTGCTCGACGACGGCGTGCAGCTCGATCACCCGGACCTCGCGCCCAACCTGGCTGGCGCCGGCCTCGACTTCACCGTGCACCCGCCGGGCGGCGACGGCGGCCCGCGCGCGAGCCGAGATCGGCACGGCACGTCCGTCGCCGGAATCGCGGCGGCGCGCGGTGACAACGGGATCGGCATCAGCGGCATGTGTCCGCGGTGCACGATCCTGCCATTGAGGATCGACAAGGCGCCGACCGCGGGCACGGCGGCCGCCATTCGATACGCGGTCGAGCAGGGCGCATCGATCATCGTCAACAGCTGGGGTTACGCGCACGAGGAGTCGGCAGCGGCCACCGCCGACGCTGCCGTTCGCGACGCGATCGAATTCGCGGCACACCACGGGCGTGACGGCCGCGGGGCGCTGATCGTGTTCGCGGTCACGAACGAGCCGGTGGACAACTGCGGGGGCCCTCGTGCAGACATCGCATCGCTCGACAGCGTGCTGGCGGTCGGCGTCGCAGACCACAACGATCGCGTCGGCGGCTCCGGATTCGGCGACTGCGTCGACGTCGTCGCGCCGTCGAAGCCGCGTGATCGCACGACGATCGGCGTCACGACGACGGACCGCACCGGTCTCGACGGCCACTCGCCCGGCGACTACGACGCGCGTTTCGGGGGCACGTCCGCCGCTGCGCCGCTCGTCGCGGGGATCGCGGGCCTGTTGCTGTCGATGAATACGGAGCTTTCGCGGACCGACCTTCAGCGCATCCTGGAGCATACGGCGGAGAAGATCGACGCCGATTTCGCCGCGTACGACGCGGCAGGCTTCAGCCGCAGGGCAGGCCACGGTCGCGTCAGCGCGGCGCGCGCGCTCGTCCCGACCGTAACGATCAGCGTGCAGCCGAGCCGCGTGCGCGCCGGCGAGCCGTTCAGCGTGTCGGTCAGGGCGAGCGCGCCGTTCGGGCTCGCCTCGGTCAGCTGGTTCGGTGTCGATACGGGCCTGGAAGACTTCGATCGGCCCCGCGTGCGCGCCGCGGCGGGGCAGGCGATTCATAGCGTCACGTGGAACGGCATCGTCATCGATCGAATGGGTACCTATACGCTCGGCGCCGACGCTGTGGACACGCGCCATCCTGGTGCAGAGGGCGACCGTTATCCTCACCGGGCTTCGGACGCTGCCGGCGCGGCGACTGCCGAGATTACGGTTCGGTAAAACGCCTGCTGCTACGACGCCGTTCGCCGTGAATTCCCGCCTTAGGCACACTCGGACGCAGCGTCTGCGTTAGAATCCGCGTTCACTTCGTTCGAGCGCGAAGCGCCCGCGGGCCCGTCAGTTCGGAGGAAGGTGTCGACGACGGGGGCCGGGGAAGCGTGCGGGACGGATCGGAAGCTCAACCTGAGTCGCAGATCTCTGCCGACCTCGTGGCGCGCATCGGCCGGGGCGAGCGCGCGGCCGAGCAGCAGATGGTGCGGCGCTACGAGCGGGGCTTGTTGTACCTGCTTAACAGGCGTTGCGGCGATCCGGAGCTGGCGGCCGATGTGCGGCAGGAGACCTTCCGCATCGCGATCGAGAAGCTCCGCGAGGCGCCGCTCGAGGAGCCCGAGCGGCTCTCGGCCTATCTGCGCGGCGTCGCGCTGAATCTGCTGCTCGCGCACCGGCGCAAGGAATCGCGCCGGGCGACGACCACCGACTCCGACGCGGTAGACGCTGCGGCTGACGAGCGCGGCGGGCCGTTCGATCACGTCTCGGATGCCGAGCTGCGAACGGCGGTGCGTGCGCTGCTGGCGGAGCTGCGTACGCCGCGGGACAGGGAGATCCTGACGCGGGTCTACCTGCACGACGAAGACAAGGAGTCCGTCTGCCGCGGGCTCGGCGTCGACGGGGCGCACTTCCACCGCGTGCTGTTCCGCGCCAAGCAGAGGTTCAGGGAGCTGTTGCTGCAGGCGGACAGGAAGGGGCGGGTGCGGCTCGTGCCGGAATCCGCAGCGGACGGCCGCGCGGGCTGAGAGTTTTCGGACCGAGGCGACACTTGATGGGTATGGACCGGCGACATATCGAGGAACGCCAGATCGCGGAGCGCTACCTGCAGGGTAAGCTCCGTGACGAGGAGGAACGCGCGTTCGAAGAGGCCTATCTCGGCGATCCCGAGCTGCTCGACGATCTGATTCTGACGGAGAAGCTGCGGCACGGGCTGCGGCTCGATGGTGATAGTCGTGCGGGCCCGTCGCGCCGGACCGGCGTCGCGGGCTCGTTGTTCGCGTCGCCGCGCTATGCGGCGGCAGCGACCGTGCTGCTGGCGTTGTCGGCTGCGCTGTCGGGCACGCTGTATGTCCAGAATCGCGACCTGCGCGATGCCGCAGGGCAGGGTTCGGGCGCTTCCGTGACACGCCTGCTGCCGCTCGTGACGGTGCGCGGCGACGGGGCGAACGAAATCGGCCGGCCGGCCGCGGACGAATGGATCGTGTTCCTGGTCGACGCGGGCTTTACCGAGTACGACGAGTACCGTGCCACGGTATTCCGCCTCGCGTCGGACGCCGAGGAGCGCGTGCGGCAGCTCGACGGCCTCGCCCCGACGTACGACGGGATGCTTCCGGTCGGGCTGCCCGGCGAAGCGCTCTCCCCCGGCGAATACCGGATCGTCGCCGAAGGCCGCATGTCCGACTGGCCGAGCGAGCGCGGGTTCGAACAGATCGCGCGCACGACGCTGCGAATCGCGGAGTAGCGCCGCCGGAAGCGCGCAGCCGCCGCCGCGCGCGTCGGCCCTTGTCGCCGCGCATGTCGGCCCGGGCCGCCGTTCCGTTCCCGCCTGCTCCCGCCTGCTCCCGCCGGCGCTTCCGCGTCGTTCCGCCGCTCCGTCTCTTCCGCCCTCGATCCCGATCCGTCTGTCCGAATGGGGCCGGTTTGCCTTCCGGTGAGATGAGCCCGCCGGTCGCGGCACTAATTCAGGTACACGCACGTGTTGGCGCGCCGACGGAAGTCGGCGCGTACGAGCCGGGCCGATGGAGAAGGAAGAACAACGAATGAACACGGACTCGAGCGTCAGCCCCGCAGCGGAAATGGCCGAGTGGCATCGAGCGCGTCTGCTGCGCGCCTTCGGCGCGTTCGCGCCGGCCGCGCCGGTCAGCACTCTCGCCGGCTGCGCCGCGCTGCTCGTCGTCCTGTGGCCGATCGCGCCGCCTGCGCTGTTGACGGCGTGGTTCAACGCGGGGTTGCTGCTGATCGCCGTTCAGGTGCTGATGTGGCGCGCGCTCGAGCGCGCGCGCGACGAGCCGGCCGCCGACCCCGCCGGACGCCGTGCGCGGCGCTGGTTCGTCCTCGGCTCGTCGGCCACGGGGTTATTCTGGTGCGCGGGCAGCATTGCGCTGTTTCCGGACGCCTCGCTCGTCCATCAGGCAGTCGTGGCTTCGGTCCTCGCGGCGGTCTGCGCCGTCTGGCTGCCGCTGTTCGCGCTCGACCGCACCGCCGTCGCGGCGGTTGCCGCTCCCGCCTTGCTGCCCATGGCGTCAGGCCTGCTGCTGACCCCTTACCCCCCGCTGAACGCCATGGGCAGCCTTTTATTCCTGCTGTTCGCGGTGCTGCTCGGCGTCGCGTTCGTGATCAGGCGCGTGTTCGACGCGGATCACGCCGCTCAGCAGGCGCTATATCAGCGCGCGACGTACGACTCGCTCGTCGGGCTCGTGAACCGCGACGAGTTTCACCGCCGCATCGATCAGCTCGGACCCGCGCCGCGCGGTCCGTACGCGGTCGTGTTCATCGACCTCGATCATTTCAAGGAGGTGAACGACACCGCGGGGCATGCCGAGGGCGATCGCGTGCTGCGCGAGGTCGGAGCGATCGTGCGGCAGGAAATCCGCAAGGCGGACACGGGCGCGCGCGTCGGCGGCGACGAGTTCGCGGTGCTGATGCACCTGTGCACGGGCCCGGAGGCGTTGCGGGTCGCCGGAGCGATCCTGAACCGCATCAATGCGCTGCCGTGGGCATCGGACGGCACCGGCGCGAGAGTCACCGCGAGCATCGGCATCGCGTGCAGCTCGGACGTCGGCGGCAGCACGAGCGGCGTGCTCGAGGCGGCCGATCAGGCGTGCTATGCGGCGAAGCAGGCGGGGCGCAATCGGGTGGAGATCGCCACCGCGCGCAACGGACGGCGGCGAGCTCCGGCCGCTCCGGCCGCGGCACGCAGCGTACGCTTGCGGGCCGCGCGGCCGACCAACGGCATCAGGCATGCGCTGTGATCGCCTGCGCCGGCCTCGTCAGAAGCTCCCGCACTGCGCCTGCCGGGCGCAGAGCTTCTCGAGCAACGCCATCGTCTCCGTGAAAGGATCCGCCGGCGGCACCAGAATCTCGGGCTCGTAGCGCCCGGCGGCGAGATCCATCGGCGTCAGCCCGTCACGGCCCGCGACCTTCAGCTCCGCGCCGTGGTCGAAGAGGAACTGCACCACGTCGTTCCAGCCGTTGCGGGCGGCGCCGTGGATCGCCGTGCGGCCGTCGGGCGGAACATAGCTGTAGATGTAGTTCTGATTGCCGGTGCGGATACGGATCCGCATCAGGAAATTGTCCATGCCGGGCGGGGGCGTGCGTCCGACCGACAGCGTGCGGCGGTTGATCTTCGCGCCGGCATCGAGAAGCAGCTTCAGTGTCTCGATGCGCTCGGCTTCGGTCGCGCCGCGGCCGCGTGTCGCGCGCACGCCGAAGCCCACGCCTGCTGCGGCCATGAACGGCGTCACTCCGTACTGGTTCGGCAGCTCCGCGATCGCGCCATGCTCGAGCAGCAGCCGGACGACTTCCGTATCCGCGGCGCGCGCGGCGCGCAGCAGCGGCGTCGCGCCGGTCGACAGCATGATGTCGGCGCCGCGCTCGGCGATCGCTTCGCGGTACTGCGGCCGGTGCTTCAGCTGGATGTTCGGGTCCGCACCGCGGTCGAGCAGCAGGCGGATCAGATCCATCGCCGTCGTCCGGTCGCCGTTCAGCAGGATGTACTCGGCGGAGCGCGGCGGCGTGTGCAGGTCCACCGCGTTGTAGAGCGGCGTACGGCCGAAGAAGTCCC
>JAFGNC010000537.1 GCA_016927175.1 Gammaproteobacteria bacterium
ACATCGAGACGCCGCGCTCGCAGCACGGCCAGATCGCGCGCCGAGTACCTGAAGCCCTGCTGCTGCTTGAACGCCGCGTCGTGCTCCTCGTCGACGATGACGAGGCCCGGGTCCGCGAGCTCCGCGAATACGGCGGAACGCGTGCCGACGACGATGCCGGCGCTGCCGGTGCGGGCGCGGTGCCACGCATCGAGCCTCACCGAGTCGGCAAGCCCCGAGTGCATCAGCGAGAGGCGCTCGCCGAAGCGATCGCGGAGCCGCGACACCAGCTGCGGCGTCAGGCCGATCTCCGGCACGAGGAGCAGCGCCTGACGCCGGTCGCGCAGCGTCCGCTCGATCAGCCTCAGAAATACTTCCGTTTTGCCGCTGCCGGTCGCGCCGTGCAGCACGAACGCGGCGAAGCCCGCGCCGTGGCCCTCGATTTCGTCGAGCGCGCGGCGCTGCTCGGCGGTCAGCTCGGGCGGCGGCGACGCTGCGGACGCGGCGCCCGCTCGGGGCGAGGCCGCGCCCCGAGCGCTCTGCACCCACCCCTTGTCCGCGAGGCGCCGCAGCGTGTCGGCCGCGACGCCGGCGCGGCGCAGCTCGCCGGCCGCGAGCGGCCCTCCCGCAAGCAGCGTCAGCGCGAGCGCCTGCCGGGCGGCTTTGACCGCCACGGCAGCGACGTCCTGCGCCGCTCCGGCCGGCGTCAGCGTCCACAGCGCCTCCCGTTTCGGCTCCGCAGGCCGGCCCTTGCGCAGCAGGCCGGGCAGCGCCTGGCTGAAGACCTCGCCGATCGGGTGGTGATAATAGTCGGCGGCCCAGCGCAGCGTCTCGAGCAGCTCGGTGCCGATCAGCGGCTCGCCGTCGAGCGGCTCTCCGGCCGGTTTGAGCTTGTCCGGCGGCAGATCCGACGCCTCGGCGACCCCGACGACCACTCCGATGCGCCGGCTCCGGCCGAAAGGCACGCTGATGCGGGTCCCGGGCCGCGGCGCAGGTCCGGCACCGTTCCACAGGTAGTCGAAGCTGTCGCCGATCGGGACAGGCACGGCGATTCGCAGTATCGGAGGCGTCATCGATGCTCGGGCGGCGGCAGCGCGGGGACGGGGCGTACAATAGCAGCACCGCCAGCCGCCGCGGCGCTGCGCAAGCGGCAGTCGATGTGCGCGGCCCGCGCCCCGGGCACAGGTGTTGGATACGGGCCACAGCCGCCGCGGCGGCTCCGCGGCCGCGCCCGCCACCCGCGTTTCCGCCGCCTGCGGATACAACCGATTGATTTGCGGGCGCGTGTCGGTGACACTTGGGTGGTCGACGGCAGATCGACACACGCGTATGGAGCGACAACTTCACATGCTGAGCCAGGAAGTGTTGCGTACCGATGTCGCGGGAATGCCCCTCGAATGGGTCGACTACCGCGTCGCGGCGATCCTGTACCACACGGAGCAGGTCGCATACTCCTGCGGCTCCCCGCTGTACCGGGTCCGGGGCGGCTACAACGCGCGCACGGGCCTGCGCAGCGTGATCGAGGTCAGCTCCATCATCGCGACGCGGGGCGAGATGCACGTCGCCGAGCGCAATTCCGCCGGCTATGTTCCGCCGCTGAACAACCGCACGCTGTTCAAGCGCGACGCCAACCTGTGCATGTACTGCGGCATCGTCTTCCGCACGTCGGAGCTGACGCGCGACCACATCCGGCCGATCAGTCACGGCGGTCACGACACGTGGACCAACGTCGTCACGGCCTGCAAGCGCTGCAACAATCACAAGGGCGGGCGGACACCGGAGCAGGCGGGCATGCAGCTGATCGCGGTGCCGTTCATGCCGACCTATGCGGAGTACATCTACCTGAAAGGCCGCCGCGTGCTGGCCGACCAGATGGAGTACCTGCTGTCGCACTTCCCGCGAACGAGCCCGCTGCACGCGCGTCTGCGCGGCGACCTGGCGCGGGCAGCGGCGCTGCACTAGAGACGCGGCACGGGTCCCGCGGCGGCGCGGCCGTGCAAGCCATGGACGACGTCCTCGCGGATCTCGAGCGGCGCGGCATCCGGGCTTCCCGTGCGGCTGCCGAGGTCGGCGGCGGCAGCATCAGCCGTACGCTGCGGATCGAAAGCGACGGCGGCCCGCTGCTGCTGAAGATCGAGTCCGCCGAGCGCGCCGACATGCTGGCCGCGGAGCACGAGGCGCTCGAGGCCATCGCCGCCGCGCGCGCCGTGGCCGTTCCGGCCGTGATCGCGCAGGGCGCCGCCGGGCGCGCGGCGTATCTCGCGATCGAATGGATCGACTTCGCGGCCAAGACGGACGGCGCGGCGCATGCGCTAGGCGTCGCGCTCGCGCGGCTGCACCGCAGCACGGCCGCCTCCTTCGGCTGGCATCGCGACAACTTCATCGGGACGACGCCCCAGCGCAACGACCGCAGCGACGATTGGGCGCGCTTCTACCGCGACATGCGGCTCGCTCCGCAGCTCGAGCTGGCTCGGCGGAACGGCCTCTCTGCCGAGACGCTGCGGCTCGGCACGCAGTTGCTCGGCAACGTCGAGCGCCTGCTACGGGGGCATGCGCCCGCGCCGAGCCTGCTGCACGGCGACCTGTGGGGCGGCAACT
>JAFGNC010000538.1 GCA_016927175.1 Gammaproteobacteria bacterium
CGATCCGGCGGCGCGCGGCCGTGCGCCGCGCGAGTATGGGCGCGGGATCCGGCCGAGGCAAACGAATCGTTTTCGGGGCAGGCATCGACCCGCTCGATCGTTATTCGCCGAAAATCGCTCCCGTCGCGGCCCCTGCGGCAGCCGCGGATCCGGAAGCGAGGCGATCATGGACGAATGGAGCGACGTGCACGGATGGCGGCAGGCCGAGCGCAAACGCCTGCTTGCGGAGCGGCGGGCGCTGCGGCGCAGCGTCAGGCGCGCCTGCGCGGCCGCCGTCGCGCAGCTGCTCGCCGAGCACGCTCCGCCGCTCGACGGAGCCCGCATCGGCTTCTACTGGCCGATCAAGGGCGAGATCGATCTGGTCGGTTTCGTCCGCAGCGCCCTGCCGAAGGCCGATGCCGCCGCCCTGCCCGTCGTCGTCGAGCGGTGGCGCCCGCTCGAATTCTGGCGATGGACGGCGCGCACGGAGCTCGTCGCGCACGGCATCTGGAACATCCCGAGCCCGCCCGAGCGCGTGCTCGTCCAGCCGGACGTCGTGCTCGTGCCGCTGCTCGGCTTCGACCGGGCGGGATACCGTCTCGGCTATGGAGGCGGCTATTACGACCGCACGCTCGACGCGATGGCCTCGCGCCCGATCTGCGTCGGAGTCGGCCACGACCTCGGCCGCCTCGACACCATCCACCCGCAACCGCACGACATTCCAATGGACATGATCGTGACCGAGAGCGGCGTCGTGCGCTGCCGCTGATCGCCGCAGCGGCCATCAGACGCGGGCGACTCGCCGACCGGTACCCGAGACCGGCCGCGACGGGCCGCGACGGGCCGCGACGGGCCGCGACGGGCCGCGATGGGCCGCGATGGGCCGCGATGGGCGACTCGACCGCCGCACGGTTGACTTCGGGTCGCCGCCCGGTAAACCTCCGCGACGAATCGCTTCGAGAGCCGATGGATACCGAACTCGCACGTACGTTTCTTACGGTCGTCGCCGCCGGCAATTTCGTCAAGGCGGCGGAACGGCTGTTCGTGACGCAGTCCACCGTCAGCGCGAGAATTCAGTCGCTCGAGCAGCAGCTCGGCGCGACGCTGTTCGTGCGTAACAAGGCCGGCACGACGCTGACGCCGGCCGGCCGGCAGTTCCAGAAGCATGCGACGAGCCTGATGCGGACGGTGGAGCGGGCGCGCCAGGACGTCGGCGTGCCGAAAGGCTTCCGCGCGTCGCTGACCGTCGGCGGGCGCATCGGCATCTGGGAGGCTTTGCTGCTCGAGGCGTTGCCCGAGATCCGCGCGACCGCCCCCGACGTCGCCGTCCGGGCGGAGATCGGGTTCGAGGAGGATCTGATGCAGGGGCTCGTCGAGGGCCGCGTCGACGTCGGCGTCATGTATGCGCCGCAAAGCCGCCCCGGCCTCGTCGTCGAGACGCTGTTCGACGAGCAGCTGGTCCTGGTGTCGACGGATGCGGACGCAGGCGCGCACCTCGGCTCGAACTATGTCTACGTGGACTGGGGGCCGGAGTTCTACGCGCGGCACAGCACGGTGTTTCCGGAGATCACGGGGACGGGCCTCAGCACGAACATCGGCTGGCTCGGTCTGCAGCACATCAGAGCATTCGGCGGCACCGCCTATTTTCCGCGCCGCCTGGTCGCCGCGGACGTCGCCGCGGGCCGGTTGCACGAAATCGCCGGCGCGCCGCTGTTCAATCTGCCCGTCTACCTCGTCTTCCCGTTCGACCGCGACGCGGACGTGTTCGATCCCGCGCTGCGCGTGATCCGCAGGATCGGCTCGCGCGTCGTGACGGCGATCGGCAACGGCACACCCTCGAACGGTTCTTGATTGGCGCTCTAAGCTCCTGAAAAAGCGCGGCTTGACAAGCCGGCATGACTTCGGCGAGCATCCCGTACATGTGCCGCCATCCCTCCATCCGCCGCTTTCTGCAACACGCAGGTACGCTGCTCGCAGGCACTCGCCCCCGGGTGGCCTAGAAGCGCTTCCGCTTCTTCCATTCCGGGGAACCCGACTCAACGCGCTTCCAGTCCAGACGGACGGCACGGCTCCTGGCCGGCCCGCCGTACCAGCGTCTTATGCGGCCGAGGTCCCGGCTCCGGCTTGCGAGCCGCGGCCGCACGGGCCGGCCCGCGACTCCATCGACCCGAGAGGTATATCGAGATGGCAACCAGATTTCAGGATCAGACGAAGCGGCCGAAGCCGAACGTGATCATAGATGCCGGTCAGTACGAGCGCCTGGCCGGGCTCGCGCGGGACGCCGCCAAGAGCGTGCCGAGCGTCGCCGAGCAGTTGCTCGAGGAGATCGAGCGAGCCGACGTCCTGCCGAGCGAGCAGATGCCGAACGACGTCGTGACGATCGGCTCCGACGTCACGTTCACCGACAACGCGACCGGCCGGACCCGAACCGTGCAGATCGCCTACCCGGCCCAGGCAGACATCGAGCAGCACCGCGTGTCGGTCCTGACGCCGATCGGCGCGGCGCTGATCGGCCTGTCGGTCGGGCAATCGATAGACTGGGAGATGAACGACGGCAGCATTCGCCGTTTGACCGTCGTCGCCGTCAGCCGCGAGTCCGCCGGCTGATCCGCGCGCAGACGGCCCGGCCGCGCCGAAACGGTCGGCGCGGCCGGACGGCCGGAACGATCCGGCCCGCACACCCGTAAGTGCGATGCAGCGTCCCGCGCCGGCCTGCGCGACGCGCGCCGCACCGCCGCAGCGTCGTTTGAGCTAGAATGCCGGCGCGAGCCGGGACGCACGAACGGCGCTACCGACGCCGGCGCGGCCGCATCGAGAGGTGATCCTTCCTTGTCCGCGGAATCCGAATCGCTGCCCGCCCGGCAGCGCCGAAAGAACGTCCTCAGCCTTTTTTACCCGACCATCCTCGACACGCTGCGCGCAAGCTATCGCCTGAGAGATTTGCGCAGCGACGTCTTCGGCGGATTGACAGCCGCCGTCATAGCGTTACCGCTCGCGCTCGCTTTCGGCGTCGCGTCGGGCGCGGGCCCCATCGCAGGCCTCTACGGCGCGATCGCGCTCGGCTTTTTCGCATCCGTGTTCGGCGGCACTCCGGCGCAGGTGTCGGGGCCGACGGGACCGATGACCGTAGTGATGGCCGCCGTGGTCGCGACCACGGCGCAAACCCTGGCGGAAGCCTTCACCGTCGTGATGCTCGGCGGTCTGCTCCAGATGCTGCTCGGCCTGATCCGAGTCGGCAGGTACATCGTCTATACCCCTTACTCGGTCGTGTCGGGCTTCATGACCGGCATCGGCGTGATCATCATGATCATTCAGCTGCTGCCCTTCCTCGGGCTGCCGACGTCGAATCAGGGCGTGCTCGGCACTCTGGGCGCGCTCGCGCAGGTCGGGCCCGCCGACATCGACCTCGGCACGCTGCTGTTCGCGTCGGCGTGCCTCGCCGCGATCGTCGCCTGGCCGAAGTCGCTGCAGAAGCTCGTACCGGCGCCGCTCGCCGTGCTCGTGCTCGGCACGGTGTTCTCCGTGCTGTTTCTCGAGTCGACGCCGCAGATCGGCGAAGTACCGACCGGCCTGCCGGCCCTGGTCGCGCCGAGCCTGTCAGCCGAAGCGTGGCCGCAGCTGCTGCAGGCCGCTTTCGTGCTTGCCCTGCTCGGCTCGATCGACACGCTGCTGACCTCGCTGGTCGCCGACTCGATCACGCGCACGACGCACGACTCGGACAAGGAGCTGGTCGGCCAGGGCATCGGCAACTGCATCGCAGGCCTCGTCGGAGGTCTGCCGGGCGCGGGAGCCACGATGCGCACCGTCGTCAACGTTCGGGCCGGCGGCCATACGCCCGTGTCCGGCGCGCTGCACGCGCTGCTGCTGCTCGCGCTCGCGCTCGGCCTCGGCCCGGTCGTCGCGAACGTGCCGCACGCCGTGCTGGCCGCGATTCTGATGAAAGTCGGCTGGGACATCATCGACTGGGGATACCTGAGGCGGGCACGCCACGCCCCACGCGAAAAATTCCTGATCATGCTGCTGACGTTCGGGCTGACCGTGTTCGTGGACCTGATCACGGCCGTCGCGGTCGGTATCATCCTCGCGAGCTTCGTCAGCTCGAAATGGCTCGCCGAGGAGCAGCTCAAGGGCCTGAAGCAGACGGCGGGCGGCGACGGATCGGACCACCTCACCGACGAGGAGCGGGCCATGCTCCGAGAGGCCAACGGCG
>JAFGNC010000098.1 GCA_016927175.1 Gammaproteobacteria bacterium
GCCCGGGGAGAGTCTATGCCGTTGATCACGTCGAAACCGGTGCAGTTGCCCGAGGACATCGGGATGTACGTCGATGCTCTGCGCAAGGAGTTCTCGGCGATCGGAGACGTCTGGCTGCTGAATGCCGACTCGTCCGGCAGCGAGACTCGCGGCAGGTGGGATCTGCTGGCGTTCGCAGATCGAAAGGTGCTCGACGCCATTCGGTCCAATCCGTCCCTGCAGCGCGACGACGTGAAGATGCTGGTGGCCGTCGACGGTGACCGGTTCGAGGCCGCCTGGGGAGCCGCCGAATCCGGCAGGCTCAGCGACCTGGGCTGGCGAGTCGAGGACCTGCACAACGCGTCTTACTCGCCGTCCGCGGCGGGAACGGACGAGCGCGTCACCGCCCATCGAGTTCGATGAACGGTCGAGCTCCCCGCCGTCTGCGGCAGCAGGTGCCGCTTGCGCATCGCCGACCCGGGCGGGAGAATGCCGCGTCCGATGTCCTTTGCGCCTTCCATGCGAACATCCATCCGTGTCGTCCGTAGTGTGCGTCGAGCCTCGTCGGGCGGCCCTGTCGGGCGATGCTTAAGATGCGGCGGATATTGATCGTCGAGGACGAGGACGATTCCCGCGAAGGGCTTCGGATGTTGCTCGAAGCCTCCGGCTACGACGTCGAGACGGCAGCAGACGGGATCGACGGTCTCGCGAAGCTCGAGTCCTGCTCGGCCGACGCGGCAATCATCGACATCGACCTGCCGGGCATGAACGGCTATGACATCGCGCGCAATGCGCGCAGCAACGAGGCGCTGCGGCGCGTCAAGCTGATCGCGCTGACGGGTTTCGGCCGCGCGAAGGACAGGCAGGCCGCGCACGAGGCCGGCTTCGACCGGCATCTGACCAAGCCCGTCAGCTTCGCGACGCTGCGTAACGAGATCGAGCAGCGCTAGCAGCCGAAGCGCGCCTGTCGCGACGACTCCCGCCGAGCGACCGCGTCGCGACGACGGCGCGACGATGGCGCGGTTCTTGCCTCAGGCGAAGCATGAGCAATCAAACGTTGACTTCTCGGGCGGCGCCTTGCGCGCGTTCCTTCATTCCGTCGGCAGCAGCGTGCCGCGCGCGGCGGCTCCGTCGGCTGCTCGCCGCGGCCGCGTTGTCCCTGAGCGCCGCGGCGGCGCCGGTGTCGCTGGTTCCTCATGCAGCGGCGCAGGAGCTGGCGAGCGCCTCTCGCAGCGAGGGCGCGAGCCCTCACCGGGAGATTTTCGGCGAGTACACGCTCCTCTACGGCGCGGTGCCGAGCGCGACGCTGCCGGAGGAGGTTCGACGCAGGCACGACATCCCGTTGGGCACGGACACGGTGCTGCTCAACGTGACCGTGCAGCGCGGCGGCGAGAACGTGCGAGCCCAGATCGACGCGACCGCGACCAACCTTGCCGGGCAGTCGCGCGACGTCGAGATGAACGAGACGGTCGCCAACGGTCTCGTCTCCTACGTCGGCATCGTAGACGTCGCGGAGCAGGAAGTGCTCGACTTCGAGCTCGAAGTGCTGCCGGAGGGGGCGGCGGAACCTTTCGGCGTCGAGTTCCGCGAAGAATTCGTGCCGACCGCCCGCGGCGGCGTCGAAGCCGAATCGGACGCCGTGCGCTGAGCGCAGTACGTGCGCTGAGCGCAGTATTCGACATTGCCCGCCGCCCCGTGGCGGCGCCGAATCGTGGCACGTGTCTTGCTGCGACTGACCGCGTGTACTACCTCGCCCTCGCCACCGACTACGACGGCACGCTCGCCCACGGCGGGGTCGTCGACGCGCGTACGCAGGATGCGCTGCAACGCTTCAAGGACACGGGCCGGCGGCTGATCCTGGTGACCGGCCGTGAGCTGCCGGATCTGTCGAGGGTCTATCGTGACCTCGGCGTTTTCGACCGCGTCGTCGCCGAGAACGGCGCCGTGCTGTTCGATCCCGCAACGGAAACGGAAACGGTGCTTGCCGAGCCGCCGCCGCCGGTGTTCGTCGAGCGTCTGAAAGAGAGGAAGGTCGAGCCGCTGTCGTTAGGCCGCGCCATCGTGGCGACGTGGGAGCCGGAAGAGAAGGTCGTCATCGAGCTGATCCGCGACCTCGGCCTCGAGCTGCAGGTCATCTTCAACAAAGGCGCCGTCATGGTGCTGCCGCCGGGAATCAACAAGGCCTCCGGCCTGAAGGCGGCGCTCGAGGACCTCGGGCTGTCACCGCACAACGTCGTAGCCGTCGGCGATGCCGAAAACGACCACGCGTTCATGCACGCTTGCGGCTGCGCGGCCGCTGTCGCCAATGCGCTGCCTTTCGTGAAGGAGGAAGCGCACGTCCGACTGACGGGAGAGCGCGGCGAAGGCGTCGTCGAGCTGATGGAGCGCATCTGCAACGACGAGGGTTCCATGGTGCCGCCGGAGCGGCACGGAATCCTGATCGGTGAAACCCGCGCCGGTAGGCCCTGCCTGCTCGAGCCGCACGCGGGCAGCGTCCTGATCGCCGGCACGTCCGGCATTGGCAAGTCTACGCTGGCGACGGCGCTGACCGAACGCATGGAAGAGCGCGGCTTCGAGTTCTGCGTATTCGATCCGGAGGGCGATTACGACGAGCTCGAGCACGCCGTCTCGCTCGGTGACGCCGAGACGCCGCCGCGGATCGAGGAAGCCCTGAAGCTGCTGCAACAGGCTCGGACGAACGTCGTGATCAATACGCAATGCTTCGCTCCGGCGGAAAGGCCGGCATTTTTTGCGCAGCTGCTGCCGCAGATCGGGGCCTTGCGGGCGAGGACGGGGCGCCCGCACTGGCTGCTGATCGACGAAGCGCATCACCTGCTACCGGCGCGGCGCGGAGAGTTTTCGGTCGTTCTGCCGGAAGAGCTGCACGGCGTGATTCTGATCACCGTGCACCCGCAGGAGGTGTCGTCCGATGCGCTCGAGACCGTCAGCACGGTCATCGCGCTCGGCGAGGATCCGGCGGCCGTGCTGGCTCCCGTCGCCGCGGTCGCACGGGTCGAGCCGCCGCGGGATATCGCCGCGCCGGCCGGGAACGAAGTGCTGTTATGGGCCGTGGGGCCGCAGTCTCGTCCGTTCGCGGTCGTGCCGGAGGCGCCGAAGCAGGCGCGTCACCGGCATACGCGCAAGTATGCGGAAGGGCGTCTCGGCGAGGACCGCAGCTTTTATTTTCGCGGGCCGCGAAATCGGCTGAATCTGCGCGCGCACAATCTGATGCTGTTCCTGCAGATGGCGGCCGGCGTCGACGACGAGACGTGGGAGCATCATCGGCGCGCCGGGGATTACTCGCGCTGGTTCCGCGATGCGATCAAAGACGAAGACCTCGCGCGAGCTGCGGAGGCGATCGAATCGGACCGAAAGCTCGATGCGCTCGCGAGCCGCGCCGAGATGGACAAAGCCGTCAGGCGCCGCTATACCGCGCCCGCGTCGGGCGCATGAACCCCGACGCACCTTGCGCCTCATCTGCGGTGAGCGTGCACACCCTTGACCGCCGCCCATTCCTCCCCGTCGAGTATGCCTGCCGCGAGCAGCACGACGGCATATACGACCAGGGCGAGCGCCGCAACGACGATCAGGTTCGAGGCGCCGAGGCCGGCAGGCACGAACACTATCGCGAGCGCCATCGCGGCGGCCCCGGCGCCGGCCTTGGCGACCGCGGTCACCGTGCGGCGCAGCGGCAAAGCGTCGAGTCCGAGCGCCGCGACGGCGCCCGTCAGCATGACGGCAATGCCGCCGATTCCTGCGAACGCCGCGCCGCGGATGCCGAGCGTCGGAATCAGCACGAGGCCGAGCGCCACCTTCGTCGCAAGGCCCGCCATATTGACCCGCAGCACGGCGCGCTCGAGCGCCCGAGAGCGCAATGCGGTATCGACGACCGCGTAGACGAAGAAGAACCACAGGGCGACGGCGAGCAGCTGCAGCACATCGGCGCCCGGCTCGAATCCGTCGCCGTAGAACAGCCTGATGATCTCCTCCGCCAGCAGCATCGCGACGACCACGAGCGGGACGGCGAGCACCGTCACGTACTTGATGCTGCGGCCCAGAAGGTCGCGAAACTTGTCTTCGTAGCCGGCGGCGAGCACCGACAGGCGAGGGTAGATCACGATAGTCAGCACGCTCGGGACGATCAGCAAGCCTTCGTAGAGCCGGTAGGCGCTCGCGAACTCGCCGACGTCCCCGGTCGGCAGGAACATCGTCAGCAGCAATACGTCGATCTGGTTGTAAAGGCCATAGGTCAGGATCGCGAGGCCGAGCGGCAGGCCCTGCCGGAGCAGCTTCGAGAGCAGCGTGACATCGAAGGTCCAGTCCGCCCGCGGCGCCCGGCTCTGAACCTGCGCGATCAGCAGGAAGAAGCCGATCACGCGCGCGATCGGGAACGCGAGCACGAAACTGACGAGATCTCCGGTCGCGATCAGCAGCCCGCCGCCGAGGCCGAGCACGAGCAAGCGTTCCGTCAGTACGACCGCGCTTTCAGCGCGGAACCGTTCCTGCCCGTGCAGAAATGCGCGCAGCGTCAGGTTGATCCCGCGCATCGCGCCCGCGAAGCCGAGCACGTACGTGACGCTGCGGGTCAGCGGGTCGTCGACGGCGAAATGGATGCCGGCGAGGTAAAGGCCCATGACCAGCACGGAAACGGCGAGCTTGCCGCCGAGCACGGATCCGACCACGACGCCGGTCTCGCCGCGGTCGACCGCGATGCGGCGGATCGACACGCTGTCGAGCCCCAGGTTCAGCACGAACGCGAGCACCGTGCTCAGCGCGAGCGCAAAGGCGAGCCGACCGAAGTCCTCGGCGCCGAGGATGCGGCCGGCGAGGATCAGCAGCAACAGCAGCAGGCCGTCCGCGAACGACGTGATGCCGGCGAAGAACGTGCTTCGCAGCATTCGCCGGGCGGCCGGTTCCGCCGACTGTCCCGCCACGGCGCTCAGTCCGTCGAGGCCACGGGCGTACGGCGGTACGGGAAGACTCCGGGCGGAAAGGCCGGGCGGCGGCGCGGCGCCGGCGTCGCGGTCATGGTTCGGTGGGCTCCGGCTCGGCGCTTACGCGCTTGCGCAGCCCGTTCGCTGCGACCCTGCGCTCGATCTCGCTGAAGGCCGCATGGGCGCTCCTGCGAAAGGCCTCTCTGCTGTGCTCGCGTTTGACGAGCGCGCGCGCGCGAGCGGCAAGACGCATACGTTGCTCGGGATCGTCGAGCAGGCGCACGATGGCATCCGCCATCGCGTCCGGCTCGGGCGCCGTCAGCGCTGCATGCTCGTCCGTCATGACCTGGGTGTGCGTCAGCAGAGCCGTCGCCACGACCGCGACTCCCGAATCGAGATAACTGTAGATCTTCATCGGCGTGTTCGTGCCGGTGATTCGCGGCGACAGCAGCAGGTCGGCCTGCGTCAGGTAGTCGCCCAGCGCGTCCACCGGCCGCGGGCCGACGAAGTGTACCTGCTCGGCGACGCCGAGCTCCTTCGCTTTGCCCCTGTATTTCTCGAGCGACGCGTCGTTGCCGCCGATCACGACGAGCCTCGCGTGCGAGTAACGCGCCGGCAGTTTCGCGACGGACTCGAGCATCAGGTCGATGCCCTGATATGTTTTCAGATTGCCGACGTACATCAGCATTGGCCCGCGGATCTGCAGCGACCGGCGCAGATCCTCGACTTCGCCGGAAGACCGGGAACCGAGCAGGCTCACGTCCTTCAGCACGTGAACGCTGCCGGCGCAGTGCCGGCGGGCGATCTGCGCAAGGTGCTCGCACATCGGCACGACCGACAGCGCGCCGCGCATCGGCAGCGTCTCGAGCCATTGAAGGATCGGCTCGACCGGCCGGATCCACCGATAGCGTTCCGCGAGCTGCTCCGCCATCGACGAGTCCATGTCGAAGACATAGGGAACCGAAGCGTAACGGCCGAGGATCATGGCCATGAACCCGGCTTCCTCGACGGCGTAGATCAGGTCGTAGCGATTGCGGCGCACCATCCTGAAGGCGTCTCTGAACAAAAACAGGTCGCAGTAGACCTTGTTCCACGAGAAGCCCGGCTTGACCTCCGCCGGCGCGAACGGGGGAGCGGCTCGATACAATCGGATCCTCGGGTAGTCGCGGTCCTCGCCGAGGTGAAACGTCAGAACGTCAACGGTATCGTCCCGCTGCGCGAGCGCCTTCAGCAGCAGGTCGATGGCTATCGTCGTGCCGCGCTCCTGGAAGAAGGGCTGAGGCGCGAGAAATAGAATTCGCAATGTGCCTCCAGGCTTGTCGTGCTCATCCTTGGCGGGGGGCGACATGCAACTTCCATTCCCGTCAATGGGGCGAATCGAGGGTACTCATGATACAGAACGGACGGAGCGGCCGGCGGCGCCGGAGCGGCTCGCGGGCCGGGACGGACCCGCTGCGTTTCCGGGGCCTCGGGATTGCAAGATTTGGAAAACACCTTTGATGGACGTGAAAATAGCGCGCGCCGGCGAGGCGCCGGCAGCCGCCGCGCGGCGCACCGTGTTCGTCGACGGGCACGTGCATCTTTACCCCGAGGTCCGGCTGGACGCGGCGCTCGCCGCGCTCGCGCGGCACTCGGGACCGGCGGCGAGCGGCGGCGCGGCGCCGCCGACCGAAGCCGCCGCCGTGCTGGCGGATCCGCGCGGCATCGACGGTTTCGGCCGTCTGCTGCGGGCGGCGGATTCCGCCGAGTTGCCCGCGGGCTGGTCCGTGCAGGACACCGGTGACCGTCACGTAGAGCTGAGGCATGCGGATAGCGGCCGCGGCGTGCTGTTCATTCGCGGCCGGCAGCTGGTCACGAAGGAGGGGCTGGAGGTGCTCGCCGCGGCGGTGAACGGCGATGTGCCGGACGGCGCCGCCCTCGGCTGCACGC